>JALZIL010000228.1 GCA_030860305.1 Actinomycetota bacterium | reverse complement strand
CCCGGCTTGATGCCAGCTGACCCGTACCGCGATTTTGTCACGGTCCAGCGCGCCGCGTGCGGGTGCAGCCGCCGGCACCTACGCTGCGACGCCATGACGGTCGAAGTCGGGCTCCGCGCATCGGGTTCCTTCACCGTCGGTGATGCGGACACCGCAGCCGCACTAGGCAGTGGCGACGTACCTGTGCTGGCTACGCCACGGCTCATCGCGTGGTCGGAGGCGGTCACCGTACGCACGCTGGCCGGCCATATCGCTGACGATGCCACGACGGTGGGCACCCGGATCGAGTTCGACCACACGACGGGTACTCCGGTCGGCACCGACGTCACGATCGACGTCGTCCTGTCCGCAGTGGACGGACGCACCCTGCGTTTCGACGTGCATGCGTGGCAAAGCGCGGACGTGACCATCGCTCGCGGCACCATCTTCCGTGCGCTGGTGAATCGGGAGCGCTTCCTCGGGCGCTTGGGCGATTCCGGTTGAGCTCGGATCGGTACGCTCGCCACATCAGCGCCCGTAGCTCAGTGGATAGAGCAGGTGCCTTCTAAGCACTTGGTCGAGGGTTCGACCCCCTCCGGGCGCGCGCTTTACGCTCAGTGAACTGGGGGGGACCCATGAGCGAGTACACGTTGCCCGACTACCGAATCACCTGCTTCTTCGTGGACAGGGACCACCGGCGCAACGGGGTGGCAGGGGTTGCACTTCGCGGGGCTCTCGAACTGATCGCGCAGGGCGGCGGTGGATCGTGAAGGCCTACCCGCAAGACACCATGGGCAAGAAGGTTTGGGCGTCCTTCCTCACAACGGCACCTGCAGCCTGTTCGAGCAGGCAGGTTTTAGCTACGACCGGGGCAAAGGCAAGAACCACTGCCTGATGAGCAACGGTCGGGCACGGTGAACAGGCTGACCCCCGGGAGCGGGTCCCCGGCGATGAACGCTCTGGCCGTGAGATCCCATGCGTACTTCCGCTCCGCGATCAGCCGCGCAATCCCGTACGGAGCACAGCGCTTAGATCTCGGCGGCTTCTAAGCACTTGGTCGAGGGTTCGACCCCCCTCCGGGCGCGCGTCACGGGATCAGATTCGTCAGGTACGCGAGGCGGAGCAGGTCGATCCGCTCGTCATAGCCCCCGACCACCAGGAGGGAGCCGTCCCGGAGCAGGGTCGCAGTGGCGAACGAAGATCGGCGGCCGCCAGGGCCGGCCAGGGGCCCAACCAGGCCGGTGGCCGGGTCGTAGGACTCCCCCGTACGGCCGCCGCCTGGAATGGCGATCCGGCCGTCGGGCAGTACGGCGACTGCGTCGCTGAACTTGTAGCGCCCCTCCCCGAGCATTCCTTCGTTGCGGAAATCGGCTCCGTCGTACCGCTCGATGCCGGTCAGCAGCAGCTCGTCATCGCTGGTGCCGCCGACGATCAGAACCGTTCCGTCGGTCAGGGCAACAGCGGCATGTTTGTAACGCGCCTGGCCCAGGGACGGGCCCGGCGTCCAGGCTCCAGTCTGGGCCTCATAGATCTCGGATGAGTCCACGCCGAGCCCCGGAGTGCTCTCGCCGCCGGCGATCAGCACCGATCCGTCTCTCAGGGTGGTCGCGGTGCCGGCGGCGCGCGGGATCGACATCGCACCCGTCGGCTCGAAGGAACGGGTGCTCGGATCCCAGGTCTCGGCGGTATCGGTCAGGGTCCGCCGACCGATCGACCCACCTGCGATGAGCACGCTTCCATCAGACAGCACGGCAGCCATGTGTCCGCCCCGCCCGAGGTCCAGCTCTCCGGCAGGTACGAATTCGCCGGTCCCGGCGACGTACAGCTCGACGGCGAGGAGTGGTGGTTCGCCTTCGCCGCTGTACCCGCCGACCAGCAGCACATCACCGCTGGGCAGGGACGTTGCGGTGTGACCGGCTCGCGGGACGGACATCTCGGGCCCCTCGACGAACCGCTGGGTGGTCGGGTCGAAGATCTCCGTACTGCGGGTCGCTTCACCGCAGCCGTCCACGATGCAGCCGCCGGTGATCAGGATCCGCCCGTCGGGGAGCAGGCTGGCTGCGTGAGCGGCGCGATCCACGATCGGATCCAGTGCGGTGAATCCGGCCGAGGGTCGCGCCGCGGCGCCGGTTGACGGGGGTGCAGTTCCCCTGTCGGCTTCCTGACCCGCCGTCATGCCGGAGTTGGTGCAGGCGACCAGCACCCAGGCCAGCGCCATTGACGGAAGCACTCGCCGTACGCCGTTCACGGCGGAAGGCTAGTGCCTCGTTTCCCGGGCGGACGGATCGTCGAGCAGATCCGATCAGAGGCCGTAGGTTTCCAGCAGGCGGAGCCAGACCTCGCTGATCGTCGGGTAGGACGGGACAGCGTGCCAGAGCCGGTCGATGGTGACCCCACCGACGATCGCCACAGTCGCGGAATGCAGCAGTTCCTGGACGCCGGGCCCGACGAAGGTGGCTCCGACCAGGATCCGGCGGTCCTCGTCCACGACGATCTTCGCCGTACCGGTGTAACCGTCGGCGTACAACGATCCGCCCGCGACGTCGCCGATCTCGTAGCTGACGGCCCGGACCTTCGTTCCGTCCTTGCGAGCCTCCTCCTCGGTACGGCCCACCGACGCGACGGTGGGACTAGTGAAGACGACACTGGGTGTGGCCCCATGGTCGGCCGTGGCCGACGTCAGTTCCCAGGCGGCGCCGTCGACCTGCTCACCCCGAGCACGAGCGGCAATCGCAGATCCACAGGCTCGGGCCTGGTACTTCCCCATGTGCGTGAGCAACCGACGTCCGTTGACGTCTCCAGTGGCATACAGCCATCCGCCGTCGACGGCCGTGACTCGACACGTGTCGTCGATCTCGAGCGAGTCATCCGCTTTCAGACCGATGGTCTCGAGTCCGAGATCAGAGGTACGGGGGGTACGTCCGGTTGCCACGAGCACCTCGTCCGCGTCGACGCTCTCGTCTTCGAAGCGGACGGTGACGACGGCTCCGTCGCGGCTGACCTCTTTGACCTCTACCTCGGTACGGATGTCGACACCCATCTCGCGCAATCCGGCCGCGACGAGTTCCCCAGCGAAGGGCTCCATCGTAGTGAGCAGGCGTGGTCCTCTCACCAACAGGGTGACCTCGGAACCCAGTGCGCGCCAGGCGGTTGCCATTTCGACACCGACGACGCCTCCGCCGATCACGACAAGCCTTGCCGGAGCAGCCTGCGCGGACGAGGCTTCCCGACTTGTCCACGGACGGGCCTGCGCGAGGCCGTCGATGGGAGGCAACATGGCGTGGGAACCCGTGGCGACGACCACAGCTTGTCGCGCGGTCAGTGTGGTTGTGGCTCCGTCCTTGCCCTGGACCTCGACTCGCTTCGGTCCGGCCAGTCGCCCGGTCCCGCGGAAGAGTTCGATACCGGCACCAGCCACCCACGTGACCTGGCCCTCGTCGGACCAGTTCGAGGTGAAGCCGTTGCGACGTTCCAAGGTCTTGGCGACGTCCTGGGTGCCGGTGATCGCTTCGGCAGCCCCGGGCACGGCCTGCGCCTCGCTGAGGATTTCCGAACCACGCAGCAGCGCCTTGCTGGGCATACAGGCCCAGTACGAGCACTCCCCACCGATCAGATCAGACTCCACCAGGGCGGCACTGAGGCCAGCCTGGACCACCCGATCGGCCGCGTTCTCGCCGACCGCGCCCGCGCCGATCACGACGACGTCGTACTCCTGCGAGCCCGTCATTTCTCTCCTTGGTCGATTGCTGTCTGGCCTTGCCGGGAGTCGCGCACTGGAATGATCCAACGACCGCGATCGTCAGGGGTCATTCACCTCGCTGGGGCACCATCACGGCAAGGCAGGAAGGGGCTGGTCAGCGAAATGTCACCCGCGGAGTACGCCGAGGCCCTGGGCAGTTTCGCCAGTGGCGTCACCGTGCTCACCTTGCGCGAAGACCTCGACGACATCGGTACCACCGTCACAGCCTTTATGGCCGTCTCCGCGGATCCACCTCTGGTCGCCGTCGGGCTGGCCGCCGATTCGTACGTGTTCGAGGCTCTGCATCTGGCCGGAACGTGCGCACTCAGCCTGCTCGCCGCCGATCAGTCGGTGCTGGCGAGCCGATTCGCTGCCGCGGGGCGGCCAAGCGCTCGACTCCTTCTCGACGGCGTGCCACATGAACGGGGGACACACAGTGGGGCGCTTGTCTTGACCAGAGGTGTGGCCGCGCTGGATTGTCGACTTCACTCGGTCTTTGACGCCGGTGACCATGTCCTAGTTGTCCTGAAGATCATGGAAGTGGTGTACGTCGCCGAAAGTCGCGAGCCACTGATCCGCTTTCGGAGCAGGTACCGACGCGAACTCTGACCCCGGAGTTGCACCGTGACGTCAGCTGGGGCTGGTGATTTCGACGGGCGAGTGACCTACCGCGGCGTCCAGGCGTCAGAATGGTGGCGGGTCGTCGTCGTTCCCGGGATGGCGGATCGGCTTGTGG
>JALZIL010000262.1 GCA_030860305.1 Actinomycetota bacterium | reverse complement strand
AGCGAACACCAACAGCTACCCGCGCGGCATCAAGGTCACGAAGCAGGAAATGGACGCCATCGGCCCGCAACTGAAACCGGACCCCTTCCACGGCGACTGGAACTACACCCTCCGTCCCCGAACTACACGCCTGTAACTAACTTGCCTGGCTTATTTCCTCGCGAGCCCTTAGTGGCGGAGACGGGAAGCTAGAGCGCCGCTCGGCCCACGCGTCTACAAGAGACGACGGTAGTGCTTGGGTGCGAGTCTCCGCAGCGGCCATCCGCTGTCAGGCCCTAATCGGCCGCCGCCCTTGTCCTCCTGACAGCCAGAATGACGCGTCGTGCTGATCCCAAACGTGGCGTCGCCATCGCTGTTTAGGCACTATCAGTGGCCGCACGCGCACGAGTGTCCATCTCCGTTTCCCGGTCGCCGAGGGCACATGCCGTACGTAGCGCACTGATAACTTCCGGCGCTGTTTCCCACGGATCGAGCGCCAGTGCATCTGCCGGCGCCACCGCTTCAACGGGGACCTGCGAGACCAAGGGGTGGCAGGGCCGGACATCGGCCTCGCTCACCCCTAACAGATCCTCGTGCAGCTTCTCTCCTGACCGCAAGCCGGTGTAGACGATCTCCACCTTGCGGGCTGCCTGGTCCACGAGCCGCCGGGCGACATCGTCGATACGGACCGGCTCCCCCATGTCTAGGACGAGCACCTCGCCACTGTTGCCGACCGACGCTGCCTGGATCACCAGCTGCACGGCCTCCTGAACAGTCATGAAGTATCGGGTGACGTCCGGGTGCGTCACCGTGACCGGGCCTCCGGTCGCGATCTGCGCGGTGAAGGCAGTGAGCACCGACCCCCTGCTTCCGAGAACATTACCGAAACGCACGGACACGAAAGTTCCCTCGCTGCGGCGCGCGACGTCAGCAGTGAGGCGTTCCGCGATGCGCTTGGAATAGCCGAGCACGCTGGTTGGGTCAGCGGCCTTGTCCGTGGAGATGTTCACGAAGTGCTCGACACCGGCGTCCCGCGCCGCTTCGAGGACGGTCAATGTGCCCCAGATGTTGCTCTTGACCGCCTCACCGGGGAAGCGCTCCAGCAGGGTGAGGTGCTTGAGCGCCGCAGCGTGGAAGACCACCTGCGGCTGTCGGTCGACGAAGATCCGGTGCATCTGGTCGATGTCGCGGATGTCAGCCAGGACCAGGTCCTCACCGTCCAGCAGCGCCCGCCCGGTGATCGACAGCTGGACGGCATGCAGAGCCGACTCGTCGCGGTCCAGCATGATCAGCTCGCCCGGCGCGTAGAGGGAGATCTGCCGGCACAGCTCCGAGCCGATCGAACCGCCGGCGCCGGTCACCAGCACCCGCTTGCCGGTGAGATAGCCGGCGATGCTGTCGAGGTCCAGCTCGATCTGTCGGCGGCCGAGCAGGTCGGGGAGGTCAAGATCGCGAATATCCTCGACCCCGACCCGGCCGTAGAGCAGGTGGTCGACGGTCGGCAGAACCTTGACTGTCAATCCCGCATCCGACGCCAAACCGCTGATTTCCCGAACCAGCAGGCCGTCGGCGCTCGGCACGGCCAGCAGCAATGACGTGGCCCCTGTCTCGGCGGCGGCCCGGGCGAGGTCCTGTCGCGTGCCCAGCACCGGCACGCCACGCAGCCGCAGGTTGCCCTTGGACGGGTCGTCGTCGAGCAGTCCCACTGGTCGGTAGCGGCTGGTCATGTCGCGCAGCATGGCCACGATGGCCTGGTCGGCCCCCTCGCCAGCCCCGAACAGCAACAACGGCTGGGGCACGTCCCCGACCCGGCGTCCGCTGGACCGGCGCTCACCTTCCTGGCGCATCCGCCACAGGTAGCGCACGCCCAGCATGAAGGTGAAGGCGACGAAGGCACCGACGAACGGCACCGACCGAGGCACCCATTGGATCGCAGGCACCGTCTCATTCAGCACGGCCAGCCCGACCGCCGCGCAGGCCGCGGCCAGCAGCACTCCGAGCACCTCGTCGAAGGAGCCGTAGCGATAGCGGCCGCGGTAGAGATGGCCCAGGAAGCCGAAGGCCACCTGCAGCACGGCGACGCTCAGAGCCGCGTAGAGCACCCCCATCGTGAACAGCCGTTCGAGGACCAGGTCGTAGCGCAGGAAGTGCGCCAGCCACAGCCCGAGCGTCCAAGCCGTCACGTCGACGGCGACCTGCACCAACCGCAGCCACTGCCCGCGCGAAACCCGCAACTGCATGCGGAGCCGCCTCCTCAGGGCTGGTGGGCGATACCCACACCGCTGATGAGGCGTGCGGGCACGTACGCTGACCAGATACGGCAGCGTAGCGGCCCGCTTTATCCCTTCGTTGCCGAACCGGTGAACCTCCGACGTGAGAGGCAGTGGGTGGAGCTCCGCGACTACGTCCGCGTGCTGCGCAAACAGTGGCGGCTCATCGCGCTGTGCGTCCTGCTGGCCGCCGGCGCCGCGGCAGTGGCGACCATGCAGGCCACCCCGCAGTATCGCTCGGCTGTGACGTTCTTCGTCTCGACACCGACCGAGGACGTCAGCACCACCTTCGCCGGCGGCGCCTTCTCGCAGCAGCGGGTCCGGTCCTACGCCGACATCGTGGCAGGTCCCGCGACTGCGCAGGCCGTCGCGGAGACGATCCCAGGGCTCGACGCCGCCGAGCTGGCCGAGAGAATCACCGCCACCGTCGTGCCGGAAACCGTCCTGCTCGAGGCCACGGTGACCGACGCCTCGCCGCGACGGGCGCAGCTGATCGCGCAGGGCCTGGCCGACCGGTTCCCTGAGGTCATCAAGGCGCTGGAGCGCCCCGAGGGCGGCGGCGCCTCGCCGATCAAGGTCAGCGTCGTCGAGCAGCCCATGGTGTCGAGCGACCCGGTGTCGCCGAAGCCGGTCCGCAACCTCGCCCTCGCCCTGGTGCTCGGCTTGCTCCTCGGGGTCGGACTGGCCGTCCTGCGCGAGACGCTCGACAACACCATCAAGAATCCCGAGGACGCCCGCGACGCCGTCAGCGCCGCGACGCTCGGCGCCATTGCCTACGACCCGCAGGCCAGCAAGAAGCCGCTCATCGTCTCGGACAGCCCGCGCAGCGTACGGTCGGAGGCTTTTCGCCAGCTGCGCACCAACCTGCAGTTCGTCCAGGTGGACGGACCACTGCGGTCGCTGGTGATCACCAGCTCGGTGCCGAAAGAGGGCAAGAGCACCACCGCCTGCAACCTGGCCATCGCCATGGCGCAGACCGGTGTGCGCGTCTGTCTTGTCGAGGGCGACCTTCGGCGCCCGCGCATCGCCGACTACCTCGGCGTGGAGAGCGCTGTCGGGATGACCGACGTGCTCATCGGCCGGGTCCCGTTGGAGGACGCCCTGCAGTCCTGGGGCGGGGGAATGCTGGAGGTGCTGCCGAGCGGTCCACTGCCGCCCAACCCGAGCGAGCTGCTGTCCTCGCGCGGCATGGGCGAGCTGATGCAGTCCCTCGAGCACCGCTTCGACCTGGTGCTGGTGGACGCGCCGCCGCTGCTGCCGGTCACCGACGGTGCGATCCTGTCGACCCTTACCGACGGTGCGGTGCTGTGCGTCCGGGCCCGCAGCACCCGCAAGGACCAGCTCGAGCAAGCCGTCGAGGCCCTGCGCGCCGTCGACGCCAAGATCCTCGGGGTCGTGCTCACGATGGTGCCCAC
>JALZIL010000178.1 GCA_030860305.1 Actinomycetota bacterium | reverse complement strand
CGTCGTGCCTGGCCGAGTCCTCGTTGACGACGCGGATGAGCGCCTCGGGTGCGACGGTCAACGGCTCGCCGTAGGCGAAGTCGGCGATGGTGATCGTGCCGGCCTCCTCATCGCCGCCGCCGGTGTCCCCACCGCTGCCCCCGCCGTACCCGTCGCCGCCATCGGTATCGGAGTCACCGCCGTTGTCCACAGTGGCCTCAACATCGGTACCCGAGCCGGCGTCGTCGCTACCCCCGCAGCCGGCCAACATCAGGGACAGGGTGAACAGAACTGCAAGCGGGCGTCTCATGCTCGTGATTGAACTGCATGCTCACGACGGGGTGAAGCAGATCGAGGTCACAGTCGCCCGTGAATAATGCCAACGATGGGTGATCTGGCAAGACGTGTCCGGCTGTGCGCGACTGTGCTCACCGTGATCGGGTTGGCAGCGGTGTCGGGTTGTAGCGAGGGGGCGCAACAGACCTCCTCGGGGCCATCCAAGACTGCGGCCAGCCCCAGCCTCGAGCCAGATCAAAGCTTGCCGGAACTCGCGGTGGAGGTGCTGGTCGAGGACCTCAGCATTCCCTGGGATCTCGCGCAGGCTCCTGACGGGACGGTCATCTTCGACCAGCGCGACGGCGGCCTGACGGCCTACCTTCCCGACGGGAGCCTCCGCCCGATCGAGGCTGACTTCGATGACCTGTTCGTCAGGGGGGAGACCGGCTTGATGGGTCTGGTGCTCGATCCAGGATTCGCCGACAACCGGCGCTTCTTCACCTGTCAGGGCTTCGCTCGAGGGGGCCGCGACATCCGGGTCATCTCGTGGGAGATGGGTGCCGACTATTCCGCCGCGACCAGGCTGTCCGATCCGCTCGTCGCAGGCCTGCCGCTGTCCTCAGGTCGGCACGGCGGCTGCCGGCTGCGTTTCGACACCGAAGGCGCACTGCGGATCGGTACGGGCGATGCAGCCACCGGTAGCAACGCGCAAGACCTGATGTCGTTGGGCGGCAAGACTCTCCGGGTGGATCCTGACACCGGACAGCCGTGGCCGGACAATCCGTTTCTCGGCAACGCCGAGGCGAATCCGCTGATCTACACCTATGGTCACCGCAACGTCCAAGGCTTGACGCTGCGACCTGACACCGACGACGTGTACTCCGCCGAGCACGGACCGGACGTCGACGACGAAGTCAACCTGTTGATGCCTGGCGCCAACTATGGCTGGAATCCGGTGGGGGACGACGCCCGGGACTACAACGAGTCGGTACCGATGACCGACCTGGGCCTCGACGGTGCGCAACCTGCCGTCTGGTCCTCCGGAGACCCGGCGATCGCCACCAGCGGGTCAACGTTCCTCGACGGACCCGCCTGGGGTGGCTACGACGGGCTGCTTCTGGTCGGTCTGCTTGCCGGGGAAGGCATCCTTGCCCTTCAACTGGGCGAGGACGGCGCGCTCATCTCGGCCAGCCGGCTCCCCGGGTTCGACGGTACGTACGGGCGCATCCGCACGGTGCAACTCGGCAACGATGACTCGTTCTACGTGACGACGTCGAACGGCGACGGGGGCGACGTCCTACTCCGGGTCAGACCGCAGTTGTGAGTGCTGGGGGACGGGGAGGTACCGGGGTGGACACGATGAAGGAACTCGTTGTCTGGCCGAGGATCAGGAACTGGTCGAGGACGTCTTCGAGGCTCTCGATCGAACGGACGTGGACCTTGAGCAGGAAGCAGTCCTCGCCGGAGATCCGGTAACACTCACTGACCTCGCTCACTCGCTCCGCGAGTTCAGCTATGCGGGGAAGCTGCCCGGGTCCGGGTCTGATCCGCACCCATGCAGCGACAGGCAGCCCGATAGCGGCTGGGTCGACATCGAGTCGGTAGCCACGGATCACCCCCTCCTGCTCGAGGCGGGTGAGTCGCTCCCGGACAGCCGGCGCCGACATCCCGACTCGGCGGGCCAACTCCGACACGCTCGCCCGGGCATCCTCGGTCAATACCTGTAGAAGCTGGCGATTGACCCGGTCGAGTAACGACTTTGCATCCGGTAAGCCAGAGGGCGGCCTTGCCGCTCCACGCCGGGACATTGGACCTCCATGGCCTTCGATTGTTTATGGCGCACCCGTACCCGGCCTTCGAGGATGATGGCATGCCAGGAAGCACCGGCTCCCGACTTCGGGTGCCACCGCATGCCTACTTCGTGGTCAGCGCGGTATTCCACTATCTCGGTCCGGCTCTGGCGGTGTTGCTGTTCGTCCGGGTGGACGCGCTCGGCGTTGCGTGGCTTCGGATCGCCTCGGCTGCCCTGATCTTCGCGGTGTGGCGCCGTCCGTGGCGGATCTGGAAGCGGCTCGACCCCGACGCGCGCCGGGTCGTCATCTCTTGGGGGGTGGTGTTGGCGGTCATGAACAGCTGCTTCTATCTCGCGATCGATCGGCTACCGCTCGGTACCGTCGCCGCAATCGAGTTCCTACCGGTCATCGTCGTCGCCGCGCTCGCCGCGCGAACCCGGCGCAACGGGTTCGCGCTGTTGCTCGCCGTAGGCGGGGTCTACCTGCTCACCGACGTGCGACTGGTCGTCGAGCCCCTCGGCCTCGCGTTCGCAGCTGCGAATGCCGTTCTGTTCGCCCTGTACATCGTCCTGGGTCACCGCGTCGCCCGGAGCGAGGCAGTATCAGGCATCGACGGGCTAGCGATGTCCATGCTGATCGCCGCAGCTATTGCCATTCCGATCGGCTTCTGGGATGCCGCCCCGGCTTTCACCGACCCGGTAGCACTGGCCGCGGCAATCGGCATCGGAGTCTGCTCCTCGGTCATTCCCTATGTGTGCGACCAGCTGGCCATGGCCCGGCTCGCGCGCGCCACCTACGCCCTACTGGTCTCGCTGCTGCCGGCGACAGCGACCGTCATCGGCATCCTCGTGCTAACCCAAGTCCCGTCCCTTCCAGAGGTACTGGGACTCGCTCTGGTGATCGCTGGAGTGGCGATCCACCGAGAGCGCGAGGTGGACGAGCCGACGTGCGCCTGAGCACACGACATCGGGGCAATTGGGATCAGCGGAAGGCATCGGCATGCTCGGTTGCCCACTGACTGAACGAGCGCGCCGGGGCACCGGTGATCACCTGCACTGTGGCCGTGACCCGCTCCGGCCGTGCCACGAACCCGGCCCAGGTGTCCAGGGCCCCCTCGACGAACGACTCGTCGCCGAAGATCTTCGCCAGACCTGGCCGAGCCTGCTCTCGGGACTGCTCGCTCCAGCGCACATGACGGCCAACTGCCGCACCGATGATCCGTACCTGTTCGGCCTGGGTGACTGTTCCAGGCCCACTCAAGACGTAGACCTCGCCCGCGTGACCGTTCTTCGTGAGAGCCTGCACCGCAACAGAGGCGATGTCTCGCTCGTCGATCAAGGATCTGGCCGCCTCTCCGTACGGTCCGTGCACGACACCGGAGCGGATCTGATCGGCCCATCCCAGGGTGTTCTTCGCGAAGCCGGTGGGGCGAAGAAAAGTCCATTCCACCCCTGATTCGGCGATCTGTCGCTCCATGACCGCCCATACCGACGTCCGGTCCGCGGCTGCGGCCTCGGCTGAGAGATAGACGATGCGGCGTGCATGCTCGGCAATGACCTGAACCGCAGTGGCTGTCCCGTCGGCCGAGAAGAACGGCCAGAGAAGAAAGACCGAGTCGACGCCGGCCAGCGCCGCCACCATGGTCGCCGGGTCGGCCAGGTCACCAGGTACGACGTCGACGTCCGGGGGCAGGTTTGCCGCCTCGGGGGTGCGAACCACTGCACGGACAGCGCGTTCCTGGGCAAGCAACTCACCAACAACATGTCGCCCCACGCCCCCGGTAGCTCCGATGACCAAGATCATGAGCACTCCCTCTCGTCCGTGCCAGAAGGATCACGGTAGGAGTTGAACGAGACTTGAAGTCAAGCGCTCGAGTGTCCATTTGACATCAAGCGTTCTTGAGGTTTCAGGCTGCGTACGTCAAACGTGCCGAGAGTGGAGAGGTCAAAGATGCAGGTAGCAAAGGTGACTCAGTTCGGTGGCCCGGAGGTGTTGGTGGCCAGCCCTGAGGCTGACCCGGTGGCTGGCCACGGAGAGGCAGTGATCGGCGTGGTGGCCGCGGATGTGCTTTGGGTCGAGACGATGATCCGGAGGGGTGAAGGCGGTGACTACTTCGACGTGACGCCGCCGTACGTCCCGGGAAACGGCGTGGCGGGTCGGGTGACAGTTGTCGGACAGGGCGTCGATCCGGACTGGATCGGTCGTGCGGTGGTTATCACACGGGTGAGCGCGGTGGCTATGCCGAACAGATTGTGGTTGCCGCGGAGAAGATGTCGGCTGTCCCGCAGGGATTGGGTCTCCCCGCAGCAGCGGCTCTGTTGCACGACGGGACGACAGCCTTGGCGCTGTTCGAGGGTCTCGGGATCGGAAGCGGGGACTCAGTGCTGATCGTCGGGGCGAGTGGTGGGCTCGGCATCGTGTCCTTGCAGCTGGCACGGACGCGGGCCGCACGGGTTGTCGCCGTCGGCCGCGACGAGCGCAAGCTGGCGCGGATCCGGCAGCTGGGTGTCGACGCGGTCATCGACTCCGAGGCACCGGACTGGGTTGACCAAGCTCGTCGGGCTTTGGGCGGGGAGGGTGCGACGGTGATTCTCGACAATGTCGGCGGACAGGTCGGCGCGGCAGCGTTCGCGTTGATTGCGCCGAGCGGCCGGTTCTCTGCCCATGGGACTCCGAGCGGCCAGTTCGCCGAGATCGACCCAGCCGTGGCCGGAAGGCTCGGCGTCACGGTCCGTGGAATCCAAGACGTGCAACTCGCCGACGAGGACATCAAGCGGTTCACAGAGCAGGCACTCACCGAGGCGGCGGCCGGCCGGCTCAAGCCAGTCATCGGCCAGACGTTCCCGTTGGCGCGAGCCGCCGACGCGCACGCGGCGATCGAGGCAAGGACGGTCTTCGGGAAGACGCTGTTGCTCACCTGACCGCTCAACCGCACCGGCTGATGAGATCAGAAAGGTGGCGGGTCGTCGTCGTTCCCGGGATGGCGGATCGGCTTGTTCTATGGGGGTTTTCGGGGTGGTGGTC
>JALZIL010000177.1 GCA_030860305.1 Actinomycetota bacterium | reverse complement strand
CCATCCCGGCGCCGGCGCCCGCGATCCCGGCAAAGATTCCCCCCACGATCAGGACGAGGACATCGACCAACGTCACTGCAGCGCACACTCGTCGGCCATCGAGGTCAGGCTAGGTCGGGGGTGCCGCTGACACTGTGCCGGTATCGCAGCCGACAGGACTCGACCGGTAGTAGCCTGAGCGCAGGGGGGGTGGCCCATGGACCGTGCGGAGCTGTTCGCCTCGCTTGCCCAGGCCCCGCCCAGCCGCGAGGACACCGTCTACGTCGAGCGGCGGGGCACCGAGTACTCCTGGCGCCTGTTCGGCCAAGATGGCGACGGCCAGGATGACTCCTCGGCCCAACCGGGCGCCGGCGCCGACGTCTGGATGTATTTCTCCGGGGCCTGGCCGCGGGAGGACCCCGCCGCGAGCCAGGCTTTTTGCGAGGACATGCTGGCCGAGATGGAGTCGATGGCCGGAGGCGACGACCGATGCCGGTGGCCGTTGGACCAGCCCTGGCCCCATCTGCACTGATCGGGCTGCCTCGTGGACTATCGCGTCTCGGCGCAGGAGCGCGCTGCCTTCAAGCTGTGCCGCCGGCAGTGGGACTTCGGCTCGTCCAACCGGCAGCGGCTGCAGGCACTCGACCCCGAGCCGATCGACCTGAACCAGGCGATCAGGGACGCGCTGGCCGTCTACTACTACCCCGGGATGTGGGACTGGCAGAGCACCATCGTGTTGCCGCTGGTCCGCAAGGCGTTCATGCGCTCGATCGCGGCAGCCCCGCCGTCGGCTGAGCGGATGCAGGCTCTCGACCTCGGAACCGAGTTGTTGGAGCGGTACTTCGACTGGGCCCCCAGCGTCGACGACTTCGGTCCGCTCAAGATTGAAACCGATGTCGAGGTCATCGTCCCGGATATCCGCGAGCCCGACCGGGGTCTGCTGTCCCCAGGCGGGCAGCGGGTGCTTTACACCGAGCGGGTGGCGATGGTGAGTGCCGACGAGGACGACCAGTACTGGGTGGTGAGGCATCACGTCGTGTCCGACTGGCAGGACATCGAGTCGCTGCTGCTCGACGAGGCCGCCATCGCCGCCTGTTGGGCGTGGGAGCAGACCTACCTCGGCATGGAGGTCGCCGGAACCATCCACAACGAAATGCTGCGCTCGCCGCCGGAAGTCCTCGGTACGGCGCCAACCGGCACTCGGACCGGGCGCATCGGCCGGGGTGGCTACTCCCAGAACGAGCCCAGTGGCGGGGGCCGAATGCTGCCGCCGGCCGAGCGTCCTGATCGGCTGGAGCGTCGACCGCAGACCCACCCGCGGGTGGAACAGGAGATCGCCGGACCGTTGCGGCGCACCAAGATTCGCCGTACCCGCGAGGAGATAGACACGGCGGCCCAGCAGATCGGCGCCGAGGTGCTGGACATGCTCGACCCCCACCTGCGGCTGTATCCCACCCCCTCACCGCGACACTGCCCTAGCTGCGCGTTCCGCGCCCCGTGCCTGGCGATGATCCACGGCGCCGACCCCGCGTTGGAGCTCGCTTCCCGGTTCCGGCAGGGTCCGGAAGCCGTGTCGTACGAGCCGCGGCTGGGTGCCGGTGGCGGCGGCGGGCGCAACATCTCCTTGCCGGGGAACCCGCCACCATCCTCGTTGGGCTGACCGCGCGGGACTGCTGTACGGCGGCGCTGGCGGACTCTTGAAGTGGGCGCGGCAGCAACCGGCCCGAACCAGTGGCCTGACCCCCGGACTACGCCCCGACTACGCCGGACGAGCTGGCAGCGTCTGGCCTGACACCGGTCGACAGGGCCGCGGCCTAGGCTCGAGGCATGCCCTCTGCACCTGCTCGCCGCTGTCATACGGTTCTCGACCCGCTGCATTCGCTGATCTACTTTGCCCCGGAAGCCGAGTCGGCGTTCACCGAGATCGGTCTGCGGCCCGGCCGGATGACCTACTTCGCGAGCCGGGCGGCGCCGATGGGAGCGGTGTCCGCGGGCGTCGTCACGGCGACGTTCTTCAACTTCAATCCCGAGTTGGTGGCCAGGCACATCCCGCGTGCCTGGACCCTGGCCGATCCGGAGACCATCGTCGCGACCCGATTCCAGGTGGCAGACAAGGTGTTACGCCGTCTGCTGGGTGACGACATCGCCGAGTCCGAAGAGGTCGAAGAAGCCGCCGCGCTGGCCCAGCGGGCAGCACAAGTCTGCTCGCCACAGGGCCGGCCGCTTTACGCCGCGCACGCCGAACTCGAGTACCCGACGAAGCCGCTGACCTCCTTGTGGCATTCGATCACCTTGCTGCGTGAGTACCGCGGTGACGGCCACCTGGCCGCTCTGCTGGACGCCAAGCTGTCCGGGCTCGACGCGCTGATCAGCCACCAAGCCACCGGCAAGGGCTTCACCCAAAACTTCGCCCAGGCCAGTCGCGGCTGGTCCGCGGAGCTGTGGGCGGCTGGGATCGCCGGTCTGCAGGAACGTGGGCTCATTGACGAGACCGGCGGATTGACCGGAGCCGGCCGGGATCTGCGGCAAAGTATCGAGGACCGGACCGATGAGCTGTCACGGGAACCGTACGAGTCCCTGGGCGAATCCGATCTCGCCCGGCTCACCGAAGTCGGGCTTGGGCTCACCCGACGTGCCCAGGCGGCCGGCGCGTTTCCGGCCGAGACGTTCGCAACCAAACCGGAGAAATAGCCCGCATTCGGCCGGTTCGTTACCCAACCGCCGCTTTCCCGCCGTCCAGAGCGCCGGTTCGCTACCCAACCGGCCTTTCGGTGGACGGCGGATGCATGAGGGCAACGATGCGCTCGAGGTCCTGGATCGAGCCGAATTCCAGCACGATCCGGCCCTTACGACGTCCGATCTCCACTCGAACCTTGGTGTCATAGACATCGGAGAGCCGCTCGGCCAGATCTTCGGCCCCCGGCGCCGTGATCCGCCCGGTACGCCTGGCCCGAGCGGTGCCCGGTGTGGTAGCGGCGGTCGTTGCGACCAGCTCCTCGGTGGCCCGCACCGACAGCCCCTCGGCCACGATCCGAGTGGCCAGCAGTTCCTGCGCCGCAGTCTCCTCCAGACCGAGCAGGGCGCGGGCATGCCCGGCCGAGAGGACCCCGGCGGCTACCCGGCGCTGCACCGGCACCGGAAGGCGGAGCAGCCTGATCGTGTTTGTGATCTGCGACCGGCTGCGGCCCAGGCGGGTTGCCAGCTCCTCGTGCGTGACACCGAATTCAACCAGCAGTTGGTCATAGGCCGCCGCTTCTTCCAGCGGGTTGAGCTGGACCCGGTGGATGTTCTCCAGCAGAGCATTGCGCAACAGCTCGTCGTCCGCGGTGTCCCGCACGATCGCGGCGACGGTGTCCAGCCCGGCGAGCGCGGCCGCACGCAGCCGGCGTTCGCCCATGACGAGCTGGTAGCCGCCGGTGTCCAGGCGGCGTACGACGATTGGCTGCAACAGACCGAAGGCCTGGATCGAGTGGGACAGTTCGGCCAAGGCCTCTTCGTCGAATACCCGCCGCGGCTGCTGAGGGTTGGCCTCGATGTCTTGGAGCGGAATCTCTTGGAGGGTCAGTCCCGGTACCGGCTCCACGGGACTCGGTGTGTCCGTGACGTCGTCGGTGGCGACCTCCGGCCGTGCCGCCGCTCCGGCCACGGGTGAGCTGGTCGTCGCTGACTGCGGGACGGGCTGGGGGAGTACCGGTTTGGCTGCCCCTCCCGGCTCAGCGGGTCCCGCGGAGGTGGGGATCAGGGCGGCCAGCCCGCGTCCCAGGCCGCCTCGCTTGGTCACTGGTTCACCTCGTGCTGTGCCCGTACGGGGCGGTCCGTACGGTCCTGCTGATCCCCATCGTCCTGAGCCTCATTCTCCTGATCCTCGTCCCGGCCTGCCTCGTCTCGCTCTCCCCCATCCCGCTCGGCCGCATCCGGCTCCGCGCCATCCCGCTCGGGGTCATCCCGGTCCGCCGCCTCTGGCTGAACACCCGCGTCTGTCGTCTCCGGTTTCTCGTCAAGGCTGTCCGAGGACCGGCCGGGAGCCCGGCGGGCGGGGTGACCACGTTCGGCCATCTCCCGGGCGGCTTCCACATAGCTGACCGCTCCGCGCGAGCCTGGGTCATAGGTCAGGACCGACTGACCGAATCCCGGGGCCTCGGAGACCCGAACGCTGCGCGGAACGACCGAGGCGAGGACGAGAGGCCCGAAATGCCGGCGTACCTCGTCGGCGACCTGATCTGAGAGCCGGGTACGGGCGTCATACATGGTCAACAGGATCGTCGAAACGGTCAGGCCTTCGTTCAGGTGGGCCCGGATCAGGTCGATGCTGGACAGTAATTGACCGAGACCTTCGAGCGCGTAGTACTCGCACTGGATCGGGATCAACACCTCGTCGGCGGCGACCAGAGCGTTGACGGTGAGCAGGCCCAGCGACGGCGGGCAATCGATCAGGATGTAGTGCGGCGCTTCGGCGGTCGGCTCGTCCAGGTACGCCGCGATCGCCTTGCGCAGTCGCGTCTCGCGAGCGACGAGGGACACCAACTCGATCTCGGCGCCGGCCAAGTCGATCGTGGCGGGGGCACAGCTCAGGCCAGCCACGCCGTCGTGCGAAACGACCACGTCGGTCAGCGTGCTGTCCCCGATCAGGACGTCATAGATCGATGGAGTTCCCACGGCGTGCTCGACCCCGAGCCCGGTGCTCGCATTCCCCTGCGGGTCGGAGTCGATCACCAGGACCCGGGCACCGTGCAGTGCCAGCCCGACGGCGAGATTCACCGCCGTGGAGGTTTTACCCACTCCACCCTTTTGATTGGATACGGTGATCACCCGCGGGTGCAGTGGCAGCGGGAATGGCTCTTGATCCCGAGCATGCAGGACCCGGCTGGCCCGCTCGGCCTCCAGAGCGATCGGGGTAGCGGGCGCCTGACTATCGCCAACGGCGGCGGGAACCTCTGCCAGCCGGTTCCAGATCTCAGCCGAGACGGTACTGGCTGTCGATTGCGCTGAACCTGCTGCTGGGGGGCCGACGGTGGGCGTGGAAGCGCGCACGTCCTCTTCCGCACTACTTGGCACGATCTGTGTTTCACGTGAAACATCGTCAGGCCCGTCCACGTCACGTTTCACGTGAAACACCACCCAACCTCATCGAGATCACCGTAGCCGTCATGACTGGCGACAACGGTCCGGAATCCACAGACGTACTCGCCGTGAGCACCGCTGCGTCCTGAAAACCCAGCGCGGTCAGCACCGTACGATCGCGATGTAGCTCGGCCGGCGCAGCATCACCCTTGATCGCCAGCAGGCGACCCTCGCGCCGTAGCAACGGCTTCGCCCAAAGCGCCAGGTCGGCGATCGGCGCCACCGCCCGAGCGGTCACCACATCGGCACGGGGAACCGCGCCGCCGGTCACGTCGTCCGGCAGTAGGACCAGGCCGTCGGGCGTGGCACGCGCTCGGACGATCCGTGCCGGCAGACCCAGATCCGCGCAGACCTCGCGCAGAAAATCGACCCGTCGGACTTTGGGCTCGATCAGAACGAGCTGTAGGTCGGGCCGGGCGAGCAGGAGCGCCAGCCCGGGCAGACCCGCGCCGGACCCGATATCCAGAACGACCGACGTCGGCTCGATCAGGTCAGCGATGCTCACCCCGTTGAGCAGGTGCCGTTCCCAGATCTGGTCAGCTTCGCGCGGGCCCAGTAGTCCCCGGGTGAGCCCGGGCCCGATCAGCCACTGCGCGAAGCGTTCCGCCAGCCCGAGCCGATCACCGAAGACCGCCTCGGCCTCCGCCGGCGGTTTCACCGATCGGGCAGGATCACCACGCGGCGGTCCGGATCCTCACCCTCGGACTCGCTGCGCACCCCGTCGGTCGCGGTGACGACGTCATGCACGATCTTGCGCTCGAAGGCGTTCATCGGTGCCATCCGTACGGTTTCGCCGCTGTCGATCACCCGGATCACGCTGGTGGCGGCCATTTCGCTGAGTTCGGTACGGCGCCCGGCTCGGTAGCCGCCCACGTCGAGCATCAGCCGGGTACGGACACCGGTCTGCTGAGCAACGCTCAGGCGGGTGAGCTCCTGCAGGGCATCCAGGGTCACCCCGCGGGTGCCGACCAGGGGATCGAGGTCGTCCGCCCCGACGATCGCGACGATCGCCCGGCCACCCTCGACATCCAGGTCGATGTCACCGTCGTAGTCCAGGATGTCGAGCAACTGCTCGAGGTAGTCGCCGGCGATCTCGCCCTCCTGCACGAGCAGGGCCTCACCGGAGACCGCGGCGTCCGCCGGCTCAGCATCGACATCACTGGGGTCCTCGGCGTCGCGTCCAGAGTCGGAATCGGCCTCTCGGCGCACCTGCGACTCGGACTCCAGCTCCGGCTCTGACGCGGCCTCGGAGTCGGACGCGCCGCCCACGGACAGGCCCCCGGACTCGGTCCCGGACTCGGACTCGACCGCCGTGCCGAGCACCGGCGAATCGGTGACTAGTGCATCCGTCGCGCCAGAACTCGCCGAAGACGATGGGGCACTGCCCGGTTCGGCGGCGCCGTTGTCGACTCCCACAGCGTCGGCCGATTCGAGTTCAGCGCCGCCCTCGGCATCCGCCGGTGCTGCTCCGCTGCCGCCGCCCTCGGCGCTGCCCTGGTCCTTGGCGCTACTGCCGTCCTCGATGCTGCCGTCGGCGCTACCCTGCACACCGTCCATCCCCGGCGTTGCGGTGCGGCCCTGGCTACTGACTGTGTGCTGTTCGGTGGTCGACTCTGACACGGGGAAGGCTCCTTGTTCGGGGTTCAGGGGGGCTCATGGTCGGGCGGCTGGGGGCCGACCGATTGCACTCCGGCGCGCATGAGCCGGACCGCGGACGAGCAGCAGCTGGCCGTGTCTGGCACGGCACTACCGCCTCTTGCGACGATTCTTGTTGGTGGCCGGACGATCAGCAGGTCGTGGCCCCGAGCTAGCCTTGGCCTTGGGCTTGTTCGGCAGTGCGCTCCCGGTCGCATCGACCGTCTTGCTCGTCGACGAGTCAGCGGAGGCGCCGCCTTGCGACACCTTGTTCGGCGTACTCCCATCCATACCGGCTGCAGGTGGCTTTGCGGACCGCTTCGCCCGCCCGTGGGACGACGCCTTGGACGATCCGTTGGACGATCCGTTGGACGCTGCGCTGGCCCCGGACGCAGAGCGCTTCGCAGTCCCGGCAGGCTTGGCGGTGGCCGTCGCCGCGGTGTCCATGTCAGGACCGCCCTCGGCCTCCCCGAGTTTGGCCGCAGTCGCCGCATTGACCACCGGGGTACGGCCCTTCGGCCCGCGTACCGGCTTGACCCCTGGCTTGGGTGCCAGTTCCTTCGGGTCGACTTTGGGACGCTCCGCCTCGGCATTGGCCAGCGCACCGGCCGAGCCCGGGGGAGGCAGCTTCTTGAGGATGTAGAACTGCTGTCCCAACGTCCACAGGTTGTTGACGAACCAATACATGAGGACGCCGAGCGGGAAGAAAAAGCTCGACACGAACAGGCCGAGCGGCATTCCGTACAGCAGTAACTTCTGGATCATCGCTGCCTGCCCCTCGACCGGGCCGGAGCGGGACATGATCTGCTTCTGGGTGAAGAACGTGGTCAGGCACATGACCACGATCAGGATCGTGGTGACGACCCGGATCGTGCCCAGTTCCGAGGGCAGCGCCAGGATCGAGTCGGTCTTGACCCCAGCGGGCATGAAGAACGCCGAGGAGATTGGCGCCCCGAACACCTTGGCGCTGGCAGCTTGGTCGGTGAGTGTGTCGTCCCAGCCGTAGAGCCCCGGGGCTCCCGGACGCAGCCGGCGCAGGACGTGCAGCAGGCCGATGAATACCGGGATCTGGGGCAGGATCGGCAGGCAGCCGGCCAGCGGGTTGACCCCGCGCTCCTTCTGCAGCGCTGACATCGCCTGGGCCATGCCCTGACGGTCGCTGCCGTACTGCTTCTTGAGCTTGGCGATCTCGGGTTGCAACTCCTGCATCGCCCGCTGCGAACGGACCTGCTTGACGAACAACCGGAACAGCAGGATCCGTACGGTGATCACGAGGAAGACGATGGACAGCGCCCAGGTCAGACCCGAAGCAGCCGGCAGGAATGTCGAGAACAGTGAGTGCCACATCTTGAGCACCCACGAGATCGCGGTATAGAGCCAATCAAACAACAGCCGTCTCCTGACTTGCCGACCGACGTTGCGGCCCAAAGCTTTTCGGCAGCGCATCGGGGCACGGGGAACCATGGTCCGGGGCCTGCGCGTCGCCGTAGGACGACGGTACGCGCCGCGCCGTCCCCGTGGGTTCGCTGTCGAGCGACGGCGGGGGGCACCCTGCCTCATCCAGGGCGGCGTGCAGGGCCGGTACGTGATCGACGCCGCCCGGGTGCCACGGCCCGCAGCGCAGGATCCGGCGTAGGGTCAGCCAGCTCCCGCGCGCCGGCCCGTACCGTTGCAGGGCGGTCACCGCGTACGCGCTGCACGTCGGGTAGAAGCGGCACCGCGGGGGTAACGCCGGGCTGACCGCATCGCGGTACCAGGCCACGACCGCGAGCAGGCCGCGACCGAGCAGCCCGGACGCAGGATCGGTCGGCTGTGGCGCAGCGGGTCCGGGATTCACGGGGTGGCCGATGTCGCGGCTCTGTCCACAGCCCGGGTCAGGGCTCGGCCCAGGGCGCGATCCAGCGATCCGCCGAGGTCGGCGCTGCTGCGTCCGGCCGCTGCGGGTAGCGCGCGGACCACGACGCCGGTGCCGGGCGGCAGGCTTCTATAGCGATCGCGCATCAGGTGCCGCAGTTGTCGGGTGACCCGGTTGCGGGTGACCGCGTTCCCGACGGCTCGGCTGACGATGAAGCCGACGGAGGTGGAGCCCATGCCGGGGGAAACGTGTACGGCCAGCGGTCCGTGCCCGCAGCGCTGGCCGCGGCGTACGACAGCGTCGAAAACGACGCGGCGGCGCAGTCGAACCGTCGCGGGCAACATTGAGGTTGGGTGGGTGGGCCGGTTGATGGCGTGGCCCGGATCAGGCAGAGAGCTTGCCGCGGCCCTTACGGCGGCGAGCGGCCAGAATCGTGCGACCGGCGCGGGTTCGCATCCGCAACCGGAAACCGTGCGTACGTGCACGCCGGCGGTTGTTCGGTTGATAGGTGCGCTTGCTCACGGTCGAAACTCCTGGATGTGAGGAGGCATCGCAGATCGGCGATGCCGCAGGGCAGGCAAGGTCTCCGCTACCTACACAGGGACCGCAGGGGTACAGCATACGTGCAGCCAGCGGACTACGGATAAGCGGGCAAACCCCATCGCCAACCTGGACCGAAGCGTCGGTTGTCAGCGCCACGCCGAGGCTGTTACGTTGCCGCTCTCCCGCCCGGTAGGCTTCCCCGGCTACCCGCTCGTCAGCAAGGTATGCCGCCGCCGGTCGAGAGACGACGACTCGGCGTTCGGCCCGATGCACAGCCTGTGGACAAGCGTGTGGACTGCTCGGTACGGGGGGTGCTGCAGGCGAAACCCGCGGGCGCGCGCTCGCATTGGGTACGAGGAGAGCCGAGGGGGCTAACCGTAGGTGTCAGAGCCCTTGGACCTGTCCACAGCCTGGGACCGGGTGCTCACCAGCCTCGAACGAAGCGACGTCGCACCACACCAGATGGCCTTGCTCGGCCTGACCCGGCCGTTGGGTCTGGTCGAGGACACCGTTTTGATCGCAGCCCCTAACGAGTTCACCCAGAACTTCCTCGAGTCCCGGCTGCGCCCTCGGCTGACCGAGCAGCTGTGCGTCGAACTCGGCCGTGAGGTCCGGATCGCGGTGACCGTGGAGGCCGTGCCGGACACCTCGTCGCCTGACCTGCTCGATGGCGCACAGGTGGCCGACTACGAGTTCGACGACGACGACCCCAGCATCCCGGTCGTCGCCCATGTCCAGCGGCCCACCGACCAGCGCCCCACTGATCTCCACCAGGACGGTCAACGCCCGGCCGGCACAGAATCCGCTGGCACCGACCAGCACAACGTCCGTTCGCTTACCGACCACTCCCGCCGGACCGAGTCCGCGGACGACGCCCACTCGACCGGCTCACCGTCGCCCAACGGTGACGGGCGGGTGACCCCGATGGCCCGGGTGCGCGCCCGCCAACATCCACCGGCCCGGCTGAACCCGAAGTACACCTTCGACAGCTTCGTGATCGGCAACAGCAACCGCTTCGCCCACGCCGCGGCCTTCGCGGTGGCCGAGGTCCGTGCGTACAACCCGATGTTCATCTACGGGGAGTCCGGGCTGGGCAAGACCCATCTGTTGCACGCGATCGGGCACTACAGCGAGACCGTCTTCCCGCACCACCGGGTGAACTACTTCACCACCGAGGAGTTCACCAACGACTTCATCAACCTGGTGCACGCCGGTCGAGCCGAGGATTTCCGACGTCGGTACCGCGATGTGGACCTGCTCCTGGTCGACGACGTGCAGTTCCTCGAGCGTGCCGAGCGGACCCAGGAGGAGTTCTTCCACACGTTCAACACCCTGCACAATGCGAACAAGCAGATCGTGATCTCCTCCGACCGACCGCCCAAGCAGCTGACCACGCTGGAGGATCGGCTGCGTACTCGGTTCGAGTGGGGACTGATCACCGACGTCACGGCCCCCGATCTGGAAACTCGGATCGCGATCCTGCGTAAGAAGGTTTCCGGCGACGTCCTGCCCGAGGTCGCCCCGGAGGTGCTGGAGTACATCGCCTCGAAGATCCAGACCAACATCCGTGAACTCGAGGGCGCGCTGATCCGGGTCAACGCCTACGCGAGCCTCAACCGCACCGAGGTCTCGATCGGATTGGCCGAGGAGGTCCTGCGCGACCTGCTGCCCGACACCGAGGGTCCGAAGATCACTGCGACGATCATCATGTCGGTGACCGCCGAGTACTACAGCGTCACCGTCGATGACCTCAAGGGGCACAGCCGCAGCCGGGTCCTGGTCACTGCCCGGCAGATCGCGATGTACCTGTGCCGAGAGCTGACCGAGTTGTCCCTGCCCAGGATCGGACAGATCTTCGGCGGCAAGGACCACACCACGGTGATGCACGCCGTACGAAAGATCAGTGCCCTGATGGCCGAGCGACTGCAGATCTTCAACCAGGTCACCGAGCTGACCAACCGGATCAAGGCACGTGCGCGCCAGTAGGCCGGTCCTTCATGAATGCTCCCAAGTCGCAATGATAAGAATCCACAGAGGACGATGCGAGAACCCCGATCTGGCAAGCGTGCACAGCGTGGGGACAACTCTGTGGACAACGGTGGAAACGGCCGCAATCCCTGGCTCAGTAACCGGTAGGAAACACAAATGTCCCCAGTCGTTCACCATTCACGCTCAGGTCGTACACAGTGGCCGGACCTGCATAGTGCGCGTGCCGAGCAGGCAGGACAACGTGATATCCACAGCATCCACACCCGTGATGACGATGACGAGTTCTATCTATCGAGATGACATGCACCACAACCAGGATGGGGAAGAGTTGAGGATGGGGACAGCATGAAGTTCCGGGTGGAGCGAGATGCACTGGCAGAGGCAGTCGCCTGGACGGCCCGCAGCCTGCCCGCTCGTCCGCCGGTCCCGGTCCTGGCCGGTCTGGTGCTCGCCGTCGAGGGCGACACCCTGGAGGTGTCCGGATTCGACTACGAGGTCTCCACCCAGGCAGAACTTCCGGTGCACGCCGCCAGCGCCGGCCGAAGCCTGGTCTCCGGCCGGCTGCTGGCCGACATCACCAAGTCGCTGCCCCCGCACCCGGTGGACGTGGCCGTCGACGGACCCCGCCTGTCGATCAACTGCGGCAACGCCCGGTTCAGCCTGCCGACCCTGCCGGTGGAGGACTACCCGGCTCTGCCGACCATGCCCTCGACCGCGGGGACGGTGCAAGCCTCGGTCTTCGCCGAAGCCGTCGGCCAGGTGGCCATCGCCGCCGGCCGCGACGACACCCTGCCCATGTTGACCGGCGTCCGGATCGAGATCGAAGGCGAGACCATCACGTTGGTGGCCACCGACCGGTTCCGCCTGGCACTGCGCGAGTTCACCTGGGAGCCGGGGACGCCCGGAGCCAGCGCAGCGATCCTGGTGCCCGCCCGTACCCTCGCCGACGCCGCCAAGACCCTCACCGGCGGCTCGGAGGTGACCGTGTCGCTGTCCAGCAGTGGCGTGGGGGAGGGACTTCTCGGGTTGTCCGGTCAGGGCAAGCAGACGACGACCAGGTTGCTGGACGCGGAGTTCCTGAAGTACCGCTCGATCCTGCCGCCGGAGTTTTCCTCGCACGCCGAGCTCGATGTCGCGATGTTCACCGAGGCCGCCAAGCGGGTCGCGCTGGTGGCCGAGCGCTGGGCACCGCTGCGCTGCGAGTTCTCATCGGGTGCGGTCACGCTCCGAGCCGGCGGCGACGATGAGTCCCAGGCCGAGGAACGCTGCGAGGTGGTCTTCGACGGCGAGCCAACGACGATCGGGTTCAACCCGGCGTTCCTGCTCGACGGCCTGGCCGCCGTACACTCCGAGACCGCCAGGCTGGAGATGACCACCCCGCTCAAACCGGCGGTGCTCAGCGCGATGGGCGGCGACGCTGATGCCGCGTCGTACCGGTACCTGATCATGCCCGTACGGTTGCCCAGCTAGGTCTCGTTCTCGTCAGCCAGGAGCACTGCCATGCAGCTCGGAATGATCGGCCTGGGCAAGATGGGCGCCAACATGGTCGGCCGGCTCCGCGATGCCGGGCACGAGGTGATCGGTTACGACGTGAACCCGGGCAGCCGCGACGTGGACACCCTCGAGGAACTGGTGGCCGCGCTGCAGGCACCCCGGGCGGTGTGGGTGATGGTCCCGGCCGGCGAACCGACCCAACAGACGATTGCCGCGCTCGGTGAGCTGCTCGAGGCCGGCGACCTCCTGGTGGACGGCGGGAACTCCCGCTTCACCGACGACCAGGTGAATGCGGCGGCCTTGGACGAGCGCGGGATCGGGTTCGTGGACTGCGGCGTCTCCGGCGGGGTGTGGGGCCGGGAGAACGGGTACGGCCTGATGGCCGGCGGTTTGGTCGAGAACGTGGCGCGCCTGCAGCCGATCTTCGATGCGCTGCGGCCACGGGTGA
>JALZIL010000171.1 GCA_030860305.1 Actinomycetota bacterium | reverse complement strand
TCCCGATCGACTCGATCTACTCCCCGGTCCTCAAGGTCACCTACAACGTCGAGGCCACCCGGGTCGAACAGCGTACGGACTTCGACCGGCTGGTCGTCGACGTCGAGACCAAGCCGTCGATGGCGCCCCGCGATGCCATGGCATCCTCCGGTGCGACGCTGGTCGAACTGTTCGGCCTGCTCCGTGAGCTGAACTTCGAAGCCGAGGGCATCGAGGTCGGGCCGTCCCCGTCCGAGGCCGCGGACATCGCCAACTTCTCCATGCCGATCGAGGACATGGACCTGACCGTTCGCTCGTACAACTGCCTCAAGCGTGAGGGCATCCATACGGTGGGCGAGCTCGTGACCCGCAGCGAGGCCGACCTGCTCGACATCCGCAACTTCGGGCAGAAGTCGATCGACGAGGTCAAGCTCAAGCTGGCTGCCATGGGCCTGGCGCTCAAGGACTCCCCGGCCGGCTTCAGCGGTGGCGGCGTGGAGACCTTCGGCTCGGACTACGACGAGACCTTCGGGGGCCAGTTCAGTGGCAGCGGGGCGGGTGTCCCGGAAGGCCAGGCACGGGCAGCGGCCGTCGATGACATCGATTACGCCGAGACCGAAGAACTCTAAGAGGAGATCAGATGCCCACGCCCACCAAGGGTCGCCGGATGGGTGGCTCATCGGCCCACCAGCGGTTGATGCTGGCCAACCTCGCCACGGCGTTGTTCGAGCACGGCAGGATCCGGACGACCGAGTCGAGAGCCAAGCGGCTGCGCCCGTACGCCGAACGCCTGGTGACGATCGCCAAGCGCGAGGATCTGCACTCTCGCCGGCTGGTGATGAAGACGATCCGGGACAAGGAGATCGTGCATCATCTCTTCGCCGAGATCGCGCCTCGGTATGCCGAGCGTCCGGGTGGCTACACGCGGATCATCAAGATCGGCGCTCGCAAGGGCGACAACGCCCCGATGGCCATCATCGAACTGGTCGAGGCACTCACGGTCGCCCAGGAGGCGGTCGGTGAAGCCGAACGGGCCCGCGGGACGCGCTTCTCCCGGCGCCGCGGGGCCGTCGCGCAGGACACTCAGCTGGACGACGACCTGGACAACGACGACCTCGACGACGACGACTCCCCGCCGTACGGTCCGGGTAGTCATGGGCCCACTGCCGACGGCTCGGCCCCGGAGGGCTTCGCGATCAAGGGCAACGCCAACTCGATGAAGTTCCACCAGCCCGACGGCCAGTGGTACGAGCAGACCGAGCCGGAGGCCTGGTTCGCGACGGTGGCCGATGCCGAACGAGCCGGATTCACCGAAGCCGGTTCCTCGGCTGATGGCGACGACTAGGTCTCGTACGACTCTGCGCGGCTAGGCACATGAACGAAGACGGGCCGACCACCGAACCGGGTGGTCGGCCCGTTTGCGTGCGGGTACGACTGGACCTGTCCTACGACGGGGCCGGCTTTGCCGGCTGGGCAGCTCAGCCGGGGCAGCGCACTGTTCTCGGCGTTGTGGCCGACGCCCTCGCAGTGCTGGCTCCAAGCTGCGGCCCGGTAACGGTGGCCGGGCGTACCGACGCTGGTGTCCACGCGACCGGGCAGGTCGCCCATGTCGATGTCTGCACCGAGGAGTGGATTCACGTCGGCGACCTGCGGGCGAGGCTGGCTGGCGTGTTACCGCTCGACGTACGGGTTCGCGACGTTCGCGAGGTGCCGACGGCCTTCGACGCCCGTTTCGCCGCGCTGTGGCGCCGCTACGTCTACCGGATCAGCGACGCACCTTGGGGCGTGGAACCGTTGCGACGCACCGACACCCTGCATTGGCGCCGATCCTTGGACGCTGCCGCGATGCAGCGCGCGGGTACGGCACTGCTCGGCACCCATGATTTCGCGGCGTACTGCCGTCGTCGCGACAACGCGACGACCATCCGCGAACTGCAGCACCTCACGATCCAACGAGACGGTCAGCTGCTCGAGGTCGACGTCCAGGCCGATGCCTTCTGCCACTCGATGGTGCGCAGCCTGGTCGGTGCGCTGCTCGCGGTCGGGGACGGCCGCCAACCGCCGGAGTGGCCTGCTTCGCTGCTGACGCAGTCGAGCCGGGCCGGGGACGTACAGGTCGCCCCGGCTCACGGCCTCACCCTGGCCGAGGTCGGCTATCCACCCGAAGACCAACTTGCCAGCCGTATCGGGACCACCCGCGCCGTCCGCGACCTGCGCGGCGCGGCCGAGCGCCCGGGGCAAAGAGCATAGGCTGCGCGAATGTTGACTGCCCTGCTCGTGGGAATGCTCGGCTCGAGCGCTCTCGTGTTCGGCGGGATCCTCGGCTCATACTGGCGGCCTCCGCGTTGGGTCACTGGTGTCTTCCTGGCTTTCGCCAGCGGCACCCTGATCAGTGCGCTGGCATTCGAACTCTTTCCGGAAGCGGTCGAACTCGCCGGCGTGTTAACCGCTGCTGGCGGACTGTTTGCGGGGGCGACGACGTTCGTGGTGATCAACGCCTGGTTGGACAGCCGCGTGGCGGCGGGGGCAGGAGAGCCCACCGCGATTCCCGTCCCTGACCGAGCCGCCGAGTCGATGGCCGGCGCCGAGGCCGACCAGTCCGAGAAGGTGGAACAGGCAGCCGACGAACGCCGTCCAGGCGGGCCCGCTGGCTCGGCCGTAGGATTTGCCTTGCTGGCCGCTGTGACCCTCGACGGAGTGCCGGAGAACACGGCGTTGGGCGTTTCGCTCATTGCCACCGCCGATGTCGGCATCACGGCGGGCAGCCTCGCCCTGCTCTTCGCCATCTTTGCGAGCAATTTCCCGGAAGCCATGGTCGGTGCCATCGCCACGCGCGCGGCCGACAAGTCACCGCGCTTTGCCATCGGGATCTGGTCGGCCGCGGCAGTGTTACTGACGCTCGCAGTCGTCCTTGGTTACGGGGCGCTGAGCGGAGTCGACGAGACTGCTCTCGGGTTTGCGCTGGCTTTCGCCGGCGGAGCGGTGCTGGCGAGCCTGGCCGACACACTGATGCCTGAAGCATTCGAGCGAGGTCGACCGGCGAGCGCGCTGGCCACCGCCCTGGGATTCCTCATCTCCTTCGTGCTCGCCGAAGGACTCTGAGACTTCTTCCGGTACGTTCGCAATTGGAGGCGTGAGGGCGCCTGGTGGCCCCCGCGGTCTTCAAAACCGACGTGGCCCGGTATCCGGGTCAGGCGGGTTCGATTCCCGTCCGCCTCCGCACGTGCTTCGCACGTAGGCGCCACCGAACCCAGCGTTTCCCCTCAGGAAACGGAGTCTCCTCAGGGTGGGCTATCCTCCCAGTGCGCCCATGATCTACGTCTTCGCTTCGGACGAAAGGCCCCGCTGATGGCTCGACGCAGACGCCCGGCACTACCCCGGCTGACCCAGCCGTTGGTCCGGGACAAGAGCATTCTTTCGGGGGGCGAACTACGACCGGCGACCTGGGATGAAGCCCTCGACCGGGTGGCGACCGGGTTTGCGGCCGCTCGCGACACGTACGGGCCCACGTCGTTCGGGATGTTCAGCTGCTCCAAGGCGTCCAACGAGACAAACTTCATCGCCCAGAAGTTCGTCCGTTCGGTGATCGGCAGCAACAACATCGACTCCTGCAACCGAACTTGACACGCTCCAAGCGTCGTCGGTCTGGCGGCAGTGTTCGGAGCCGGTGGTGGCACCAGCTCCTACGGCGACATCGAGGACACCGACTTCATCGTCCTCTGGGGGTCCAACGCGCGCGAAGCACACCCGATCTTCTTTCACCATGTGCTACAAGGCATCCGCAACGGCGCGAAGATGTATGTCGTCGACCCACGGCGCACGACAAGTGCCCAATGGGCCGACCAGTGGCTGGGCATAGAGGTGGGCAGCGACATCGCGCTGGCCAACACCCTGGCTCGGGAGATCGTCTACGCCGGACTGATCGACGCCGAGTTCATCGGACGGGCCACGACCGGATTCGACGAGTTCCGCGAGAGCGTCCAGGACTGGACCCTGGAGCGTGGTGAGCAGGTCACCGGCATACCCGCCGCGCTCATCAAAGACCTTGCCCACTCCTACGCCAGCGCGGGTCGGGCGCAGATCTGCTGGACGCTCGGGATCACCGAGCACGTCACCGGTGTTGACAACGTCCTGTCGCTGATCAACCTGGCGCTACTCACCGGAAACGTCGGCAAGCCAGGGGCCGGCCTGAACCCGTTGCGCGGACAGAACAACGTCCAGGGCGGTGGCGACATGGGGGCCATCCCGAACAAGTACCCGGGCTTCCGCGACGTCGAGTCCGAGGAGGACCGGCTGCGCTTCGAAAAGGCCTGGGGTGTGGAGCTCCCCGCCGAGAAGGGCATGCACCTGTCGGAGATGTTCGAGGCGATGGGTCGTCGGGACATCAGGGCGCTGTATGTGATGGGGGAGAACCCGGCCGAGTCCGAGGCCGACGCCACGCACGCCCGCAAGGTCCTGACAGACCTCGACATCCTGGTCGTGCAGGACATCGTGCTGACCGCGACCGCACAGTTGGCCGACGTGGTGCTGCCCTCGGCCGCTGACTGGTGCGAGGCTGAGGGCACCGTCACGAACTCCGAGCGCCGCGTGCAGCGCTGCCGCAAGGCGCTGGACCCGCCCGGTGAGGCCCGCGCTGACCTGCAGATCATCGCCGAGCTGGCTCGGCGGATGGGCCATGACTGGCCGGAGCTGACCGGTGAGGACGCCTGGAACGAACTTCGCAGCCTCTCCAAGATGCACGAGGGGATGACCTACGCGCGGCTGGAGGCGCTCGGCGGGCTGCAGTGGCCGTGCCCGGACGAGGATCATCCCGGCACGCTGATCCTGCACGAGCGACTCTGGACCGACCCACTCGAAGGACCCCCCGTCCCGTTCACCCCGGTGGAGTGGAAAGCGCCGATCGACGCGCTGAGCGAGGACTTCCCCATGCGCCTGACGACCGTACGGCGGCTGGATTCCTACAACACCGGCGTACAGACCGACGTGTTGTCCTCAGCGCCACTTCGGCAGACCGAGAGCTTGCGGATCTCACCCGAGGACGGAGCGCGACTCGGCCTGGCTGACGGGGCACAGGTACGGGTGAGTTCCCGACGCGGCAGTATCGAGGTGCCGCTGTGCTACGAGGCGGCCCTGCGGCCGGGACTGACCTGGATGACCCCGCATGCCAGCGAGGAGGCCGACGTCAACGTGCTCACTGCCGAGGACTACGACCCGAAGTCCGGAACTGCGGAGTTCAAGGCGGTCGCGATCCGGGTCGAGGCGCTGACGGTAGCAGGCACCTGACTTGGACCTACGACTGTCCAATGCGACGCCGACTGCCGCCGAGCGAGCCGCTGTCGACGGCCTTCTCGGACTACCCGACAGCCGGTGGATCGGAGGCGAGCGAGACGATGCGGCCGATTCGCGTACGGCGCGAACCGGTGCGGCCGCCCGCGCCCGTCGTACCGAGCTGCTGCCCGTCCTGCATGCCGTGCAGAAGGCAATCGGCTGGGTCAGCTGGGGCGCACTGAACTACGTCTCGCTGCGGCTGACCGTCCCACCGGCCGAGGCGTACGGCGTGGCGAGTTTCTACGCGATGCTGTCGACCGAGCCCCAGGCCGGACGGGTTCTGCATGTCTGCGACGACGTGGCCTGCCGGATCGCCGGCTCGGAGCAGATCAAGGAAGCGCTCCGCGCGCAGTGGGGCGATCATCCCGGTCCGGACGGTGCCTGCACGTTTGTGGGCAGCCCTTGTCTTGGCCTGTGCGAACGCGCGCCCGCAGTCCTTCTGCAGCGCACCGGCCCTCAGTCCGATATCGCGATCGCTCCTGCGTCGCTGGACCACGTACCCGGACTTCTCGCAACGCAGCTGTCCGAGCCGGAGTACGCCGAACCGGTCGAGTCGATTCCGCAGGCCGCGGGACCCGATCGGGACAAGCTCCGGCTGCTGCGTCGGATCGGGATCGTGGATCCTAGCTCGTTGGACTCCTATCGCGGGGCAGGCGGATATACGGCCCTGCCGAGGGCGATGGACCTCGGGGCTGAAGCCGTCCGCGACGAGGTGACGGCCAGCAAGCTGATGGGTCGCGGCGGCGCGGCGTTCCCGACCGGGCGGAAATGGTCAGCGGTGGCGCAACAGCCGGCCCAGCCGCACTACCTGGTGTGCAACGCCGACGAGTCCGAACCCGGCACCTTCAAGGACCGGGTCCTGATGGAGGGCGACCCGTTCGCCTTGATAGAGGCCATGACGATCGCGGCGTACGCGACCGGCTGTTCGTACGGGTACCTCTACATCCGCGGTGAATACCCGCTGGCCACAACGCGACTGGACTCCGCGATCCATCAGGTGCGGGAGGCTGGCCTGCTCGGTGCGGACATCCTTGGCCGGGGTTTCACCTTCGATCTCGAGTTGCGGCGCGGTGCCGGTGCCTACATCTGCGGCGAGGAGACCGCGCTGATCAACTCGATCGAGGGTTTCCGAGGGGAGCCGCGCAACAAGCCGCCGTTCCCGGTGGCGGTCGGGCTGTTCGGCAAGCCGACCGTCATCAACAACGTGGAGACCCTGCTCAACGTCCTGGACATCGTCGTCGATGGCGGCGAAGCCTATGCCGCCATCGGTACTCCGGATTCGACCGGGATGAAGCTGTTCTGCCTGTCCGGGTATGTCGCGAAACCCGGGGTGTATGAGGTCCCGTTCGGTGCCACGCTGCGGGAACTGCTGGATCTGGCCGGCGGGATCACCGGTACCGGGAGGCTGCAGGCGATCATGCTCGGCGGCGCGGCGGGCACGTTCGTCACCGAGGACGCGCTGGACACCCCGCTGACCTTCGAGGGCACGCGGGCGATCCAGGCATCGTTGGGATCCGGGGTGATCTTCGTCCTGGACGACACCGTCGATCTGCTCGACACCCTCACCCGGATCGCCGCCTTCTTCCGGGATGAGTCCTGCGGGCAGTGCGTACCGTGCCGGGTCGGGACCGTTCGTCAGGAGGAGGCGCTGGTACGACTCGGCCGACCGTCGGCCAACGGCGCGCGCGATGTAGACAGAGCGCTTCTGGCCGACCTGGCAGCGGTGATGGGAAGCGCCTCGATCTGCGGCCTCGGGCACACCGCCGCCACGGCCCTGACCTCGGCGTTGCAGGCGGGACTGCTGGACCACGCTTTCGAGCGTGCGGATGCTGCACCGGTCTCACCGGATGCGTTGGTGGAGACGACACGGCTGGGAGAGAGTCGATGACTGCCGGGACCAGAGCTTCGCAGGAGTCGGTCGACGGCCCGGCGAACCAGGACGAAGGTGCGCTGGAATCCGGCCATCGTGGCCGGCCGAGCAGCGGGGTCGAAACCGTTGCGGTACGGGCCACGTCGCGCCGCCGGCTGCCGGTCATCGCCTCGATCTCGCGCCTCGTAGATGTCGAGATCGACGGCGAAACAGTCCGCGCACCAGAGGGTTCCACGATCCTGGACGCGTGCGCTGGCTTGGGCGTGGACACCCCGACGCTTTGCTACTCGGAGAACCTCGCGCCGGTGAACGCCTGCCGGGTCTGCGTGGTCGAGGTCGAGGGTTCCCGGGTCCTGGTGCCGGCCTGCTCCCGCCGGGTCGAGGAAGGCATGGTCGTTCGTACGAACAGCGACCGGGTCCGGCACAGCCGCCGGATGGTCCTCGAGTTGCTGGGGTCCTCTGTGGACATGTCGTTGGCCGGACCCGACGTACAGCGTTGGACTGCGGCCTACGAGGTCGATGCGAATCGGTACGGCCCACCCGCGCCGCCTTCGGCCGCCGGTGAGCGGGATCGTCGTCGCCCGGGGCATCACGAGCTGCCTGATGGAGTGACCGCTGCCAATGTTGCCCAGCCGGTGAAGATCGACGACGAGCTCTATGTCCGCGACTACGCACGCTGCATCCTGTGTTACAAATGCACCCAGGCCTGCGGCGAGGATGCGCAGAACACCTTCGCGATCTCGGTGGCGGGCAGGGGTTTTGACGCGACGATCGCCACCGAATACGACACCCCGCTCACTGACTCGGCCTGCGTCTACTGCGGCAATTGCATCGGTGTCTGCCCGACGGGGGCGCTGATGCCGAAGTCGGAGTACGACATGCGCCAGGACGGCACGTGGGATGAGTCCAAGCAGACAACGACCCGGACCGTGTGTGCGTTCTGCGGGGTCGGCTGCAACCTCGACCTGCACGTGCAGGACAACAAGATTGTCCGAGTCGACTCACCAAAGGACCACGACGTCACCCACGGAAACCTGTGCATCAAGGGCCGATTCGGCTACTCCCATGTGCATCCCGCCTTTCCCGGCGACTGATCCGTGGGCGGCGCCGTGCAGGAGATAGCGGTGGGCGAGGCCGGAATTCGACTCGGACAGTTGCTCAAGCTGGCCGGTCTGGTGGAATCCGGGGGATCGGTCAAGACCCTGCTCGTCGAGGGCACGGTCGAGGTCAACGGCCGACTGGAGACTCGTCGCGGCGCCCAACTCAAGCGCGGCGACAACATCCGCTGCGGCGAGCAGCGGATACGGCTCGCCTGACGGCTCGCTGCGCCTCGCCGCAGTCACGACCGAGGTTGGGCTTCCAGCCATACAACGAATCCGAGGGTGTGCACGATGGCGTCAACGATCGCAGAAATCGGACAGGCGTTTTCAGAGCATCGATTCGCCGAGGTCTACCCGCACCTCGCACCCGAAGTACGGTGGGAATTGATCGGCGGCTCGCCCCTGACCGGCCGGGATGCGGTGATTGCGGCTTGCGAGGAGTCGCTCGTCTACCTGTCGCAGGCGACAACGGATTTCCGCAAATTCAGATCCGTGGTCGGAACCGACGCTGTTGTCGTGGATTCCCTCGCCGAGTACTCGGGTGCCGACGGGCAGACGTCGGTGGTCGCATCGTGCGACATCTACGACTTCGTGAACGGCGAAGTCACCACCATCACGTCGTACACGGTCGAGGTGGGCGAGGACCAGGACCGCTGAACGCAGCCTCGGATGCCCTAGACCCGAGCCCGTACGCACCAGGCTGATGCACTGACCTCGAATGGCGCGGCGGGCATCCGCTGCGCGCATCGGGACCGGACCGCATCCCGCCCCGGCTCATCGAGCTGGGCGACATACGCGCCGGCGGGCCCGACACCCATGGTGTACGGCTCCCACCAGTCCGCGAATGTCGCGAACCGGACTCGTACGGTCAGCTTGCCGGACTCGGTGGATGCCAGGCCGGCCGTTTCGCAGAGTTCGGCCAGGTGGCCCTCTCGGGTGCCGGCAAGGTCAGACTCATCGGATGCGCCGGGATCGATGTCGCGTACGGCCTGCCAGAACGTGGCCAACGGTCCAGTGTCTCCGGCGTGGTCCCAGACGCACGCGGCGACGAGGCCGCCAGGGCTGGTGACCCGGGCCATCTCGCGTAGCCCAGCCACGGGATCGCTCATGAAGTGCACGACCAGCTGGGCAAGGGTCCGGTCGAAACTGTCGTCCGGAAAGGGGAGGTGTTCAGCAACGCCGGACCGCACATCGACGTCAGGGAATCGTGCCGCCGTCGCCGCGACGAAAGGAGCGGACGGGTCGATCGCGGCAACCGCGGGCCCGCCCAGCCGACCCACGAGCAATCCCGTCAACGCGCCGGGTCCGCACCCGACGTCGAGAGCTCGCTGGCCTGGCCGCACGTCGGCCAGTTCCACGAACTGCCCGGCCAGGGGCTCGGCGTACTGACCCATGAACCGTGCGTAGGCATCTGCGGGGACGTTGAAACTCACCATTCGACCTTATTCCGCCGAGCCAGTTTGTCGCGACGCCTCAGGTTGCGCTGCGCCTGTCGAGGCGGTTCGATCACAACGTCGCCCGAATGTGGAGGTTGCCATGTTTTCCACCGTCCGCCGCGGACTCGTTGCGCTGGCACTGGTGGCCGGGTTCCTCGTCGCAGGCACGGGTACGGTCGCCGCCGCGCCGCCGCAAAGCGAGGGAGCGGGCAGGCTCGCCGGCCTGGTCATGGAGCGAGTGACGATTCCGCAGTTGCAGGCGGCGATGAGCAGTGGGCGACTGAGTTCGGCGATGCTGACCAATTTCTATCTGGACCGGATCAACCGCATCGACCCGCTGGTCAACGCCGTCCTCGCGGTGAACGGCAACGCTCGTAGCCAGGCTGCTGACAGCGACCGGGTACGCCGCTCCTCCGGCCCGCGCAGCCTGCTCGAAGGCATCCCGGTACTGCTCAAGGACAACATCGACACCGCGGACCAGGGTGCGACCGCCGGTTCTGAGGCGTTGCTGCTAGCCCGACCCGACGATGCCGAACTGGTCCAGCGGCTGCGTGCCGCCGGGGCGGTGATCATCGGCAAGGCGAACCTGTCCGAATGGGCGAACTTCCGGGACTTCAACTCGACCAGCGGCTGGAGTGCCGTCGGTGGGCAGACCAACAACCCGTACGTGCTCGACCGCAACCCGTGCGGGTCGAGCAGTGGCTCCGGTGCCGGTGTCGCGGCCAGCCTCGCGGTCGTCGCGATCGGGACCGAGACCGATGGGTCGATCGTCTGCCCGGCCGGTCAGAACGGCGTCGTCGGGCACAAGCCGACCCTCGGGCTGGTCAGTGGCGACGGAGTCGTCCCGATCTCGTCCGAGCAGGACACCGCCGGTCCGATGGCCCGCAACGTCACAGACGCCGCGATCGTGTTGGACGTCATCGACGGTGTCGGCGAGGACTACACCGACGCACTCGATCCGGGCGCTCTGCAGGGGGCCCGAATCGGCGTCTGGACCTCGGCCACCGGGGACAGCAGCCCCGAGGTCGACGCGCTGTTCCAGGAAACGATCGCGCGCTTGCGGCAGCTGGGCGCGACCACGGTGGAGGTCGAGCCGCCGCTGCTCGACCGGGTGTATGCGAACGAGTTCCCGGCGCTGCTGGTCGAATTCGCGGACGAGATCGATAGCTACCTTGCGGCGACTCCGGGCCCGCATCCGAACAACCTGGCGCAGCTGATCGCGTTCAACCGGTTGCGAGCCGAGACCGAGCTGCGGTATTTCGGCCAGGACATCTTCGAACTCGCATTGGCCACCGGCGGAGACGTCGACGATCCGGCCTACCAGCGGGCTCGGCTGACCGCGACCAGATCGGCCCAGATCAGCATCAACGCCACGCTGGCCAGGTACAACCTCGACGCGATCGTCGCACCGACGAACAGCCCGGCCTGGCTGACCACGCTGGGCGAGGGCGACGCGTTCGAGTTCGGGTCGTCGGGACCGGCTGCGGTGGCGGGTTATCCGAACGTGTCGGTGCCGATGGGGTACGTCGGTGTCCTGCCGATCGGCATGTCGGTCTTCGCGGGCGCCGGAGACGACGCCACGGTGCTGGGTCTTGCCTACGCCTGGGAACAGGCCACTCAGGTACGCCGGCCTCCGACCTACCTTCCGACTATCGGCTGATCGTGCTGGCGTCGCCTCCACAGTCCTGACTCGTCCGGCACTGGCTACCGGACCACGAAGGACTTCTCCGTCAACGTCTGGTTGCCACTGGATTCGATGGCTAGCACCTCGACCTTGTATTCAGTGCCGGGTTGGAGGAACTCCGGTGGGACGGTCAGTTGCCGGGTGGAGGCCGGAAGATCGACGCTGAGCGTCCTGGTCGTCGTGCCTTCGTCGACCACCAAGACCTGGTAGCCGACGATGTTCACGGCGCGCGGGGTCAGCACGGGCAGCCAGCGAACGACGAGGGGCTGGCTCAACTCAACTGTTCCACCCCGAGGCGCGACGATGATCGGTCCACTGGGAAAGTCGTGAGTGAGCGGAACCACGCTACGCAAGAGCGTCCCGTCGAGCAACTGGCCCAAGAAGAGGTAGTGCCCCTCGGGGAACAGCTGCTTGAACTCGGCAAGCGGAAATTGGTCGAACGGGGGCTCGCTGCTCTCGGAGAACAATTCGGTCAGCCCGTAGTCCTTGAGCGGGCCGGTGGCCGAGAGGTCCACCATCACCTGGCCGCTCGGATGGATGATCGTGATGTGCTTCCACGCGTCGTCATCGAGGAAGATCTGTAGTCCAGCGTCTCCGTCGGTGGCGTTGATCTCGACCTTGAGGTCGGCGGCCTTGAAGGGCCGGGTGACGCCGGTCCCCTCGGCGGCGGCGCTGGGGAGGAACGCCAGGACCC
>JALZIL010000161.1 GCA_030860305.1 Actinomycetota bacterium | reverse complement strand
GTCACGCAGACGCCGAGGTAACACATCTGCGGGATGCCATTGGCATCGTCGCGGCTGTGCTGGCCGATCAGCTTGTGTACCCGCTCGCGGTCACGCTCGCTGGCCATCTGGATCAGGAAGTAGCCCGCATTCAAGGAGAACATGCTCGGCAGCAGGTCGTTGTAGTCGACATCGGCACTGTGCACCGAGTCCCGGTCTCCACCCGGGCAGGTGTGTACCCCGATCTTGGCCCGCTCCTCGGGGGAAAAGCGGTCGATGACGCGGTTGTTCAGCTCGATGAAGTGTGGCAGCAGGTCGGCCCCGGTCCACGGGTTGCGCGGGTCCTTGCGGGTGGCCAACCGACCCTCGGTGAAGTCGATCGACACGCGCGCGGCTCCGGCGTCGAAGGCCGCCCGGATGTCCTTCTCGGTCTCGTTGCACACGTCCTCTTCGAACTGCTCACGGGAGTAGTCCGGCAGTTCGTCCTTGAGCGGGTACAGCAGCGCCAGCATCGACGGCGCGATGACGGCCTGCTTCATCGGCTTGCTGGCATGGACGATCGACTTCTTGAGCGAATCCGCGGCGTACTCCTGATACTTGAAAGGACCGCCCGTCAGTCGGGGGAGTTGGCGACCGTGACCGTCGGCGAAGATCGCGAAGAACTGACCGTCCCCGGCGAGATTGGGGGCCAGACCTGTGCCGGCCAGGGTCGTGGTGATCGGGTACGTGGCGAAGCTCGACCAGCGTTGCTCTCCGTCGGAGATGATCGGCTGACCGGTCGCCTCGCCGCGCTCGATCGAGTCCTTGACCGCCTCTTCTTGAAGGGCTTCGAGTTCTTCCTTGCTGGTGGTGCCGGCGTCGTACCCTGCGTAGGCCTCTTGTAACTTGGCCGGGCGGGGCAGGGAACCGACCGGCTCGGTCGGAATTCCGGTGGCGGTTCTCGGATCGTAATCGGTCATCTGGCGTGCGCTCCTTGTGTAGACCGGTCTGTCTCCTCAGAAATCGGAGCGTAGCCTCGTGGTAACAAGGGGGCAACGGTTCCGGCGCGTCTTGAGCTCGTGCTTCGAGGCAATTCAGCTGTTCTGGTGGTGGAGGATGCTCGCGGACGACTCGCGGTCCCGATTGCGTCGCCGCTTCAGTGAGCAGATCGTGGTCTGTGACGGTGCCATGGGCACGATGCTGCATTCCACCGGCGTGCCGCTGGATCGGTCGTTGTGTGAACTCAATGTCACCCAGCCTCGGTTGGTCCGCGACCTGCATGCCGCCTACCTCTCGGCCGGTGCCGACATCATCCAGACCAACACCTTCGACGCGAATCGACTACGGCTGTCCCGGGTGGGCCTGGAGGACAGCGTCGTCGAACTCAACATCGCCGGCGCCCGACTGGCCCGGGAGGCGGCCAGGGACAGCGACCGAACGGTCCTGGTCGCCGGGTCGGTGGGTCCGGCCAACAGCGCGACAGCCCTCAGCCGGATTCCTCCGGGAATGCGTGCCGAGGTGCTCCGAGAACAGATCGCCGGACTCGTCGACTGGGTCGATCTGTTGATCCTGGAGACCTTCGGCGATCTCGACTCCCTGGTTCAGGCCGTCGAGGTGGCGCTCGAGGAGACCGACCTACCGATCATCGCGCAGATGACCTTTGGTGACGACGGCCGCACTCTGCGAGGTGAGGGGCCCGCAGCTGTGGTCGCGGTCCTGGATCGGATGGATGTCGCTGCCATCGGTGCCAACTGCACGGTCGGGCCGGCGGCGCTACAGGATGTGATCGCCGAACTGGCGGCCTCGTCGCGAACGCCGATCTCGGTGCAGCCCAATGCGGGTACGCCGCAACGACTGGGACGTCAGGTGCGCTACGTGCACAACACGGCCTACTTTGCCGCGGCGGCCGCTGAGTTCGTCGGAAACGGCGCCTCGATCGTCGGAGGCTGCTGCGGTACGACGCCGGCGCACACCCGTGCCATTGCCAAGGCCGTTTCTGGTCTGGTGCCTGCTCTCCGGGTGCAGCGGCTTACGTCGACGTATCCGGAACCGGTAGCCACGGGGTCGACCGCTGCCTTGACCGCGCCCGATCGGCCCACCTGGCCACAGGACGGTGGATTCGTGATCATCGCCGGGCTCGGCGCCCCGCAGGGTCCGGACGTGGATGGTTTCGTCGAGCAGGCACGCGAGTTGAGGGCCGCCGGGGCGCAGGTGCTGGCGATCACCGAGCCCGCACCGCCGGCCACCCGCGTCGGTCCGGTCGCGGCCGCGGTCGTGCTGCACGAGCGGGTCGACGCCGAGGTGCTTCTTCCGGCCGAGACGGCCGACCGGACGCTTCCGGCGCTACAGGCCGATCTGCTCGGTGCCCATGCGCTGGGACTGCGAATGGTGATCTGCCGTACCGGTTCACCCAGGGTCGCCGGGGACTATCCCGACGCAGCGCTGCCCTGGGACGTGGACTCGGTACGGCTCATCGCTGCGCTGCGTGGTCTCAACGAGGGCCAGGACTGGCGTGGTGTCGCGACCCGTGAACGCACCCAATTCGTGATCGGCGCCTCGATCAGCACCGCAGCCGCCGACCTGAACCGCGAGATCGAGCGCGCGGAATCCAAGGCCGCGGCCGGTGCACACTTCCTGATCACCGACGCCATTTACGACCCCGACGAGGCGATCCTGCTGCTGGCTGCGCTGCCCGCCCGGGGTATCGACATTCCGGTGATCGCCTCGATCGCGCCGTTCGAGAGCTTCCGTGCCCTGGAGCGGCTGCGCAACGAGGTGCCCCAGATGTCCGTGCCTCCCGCCGGGCCCCGGACGCCGCGTCGTCCAGGCGCAGCGCTCAGCGACGTCGTCGAGGCTTCGGTGGAGCTCATCGAGAAGCTCCGCGGGTTGATCTCCGGGGTCCTCGTCCAGGTGCCGCGGGCATCCCAGCAACCCGCCGTCGATCTGCTGGGCCGGCTCAGCGGGTTCGGGGTTCGACGGTGACCGGGGCCCGGGCGCGCTCGCGACGGATGCGGCTCGCGCATCCCGCCCAGGAGCCACCGGCACCCAACGCCGAACTCGCCGAAGCGCTCACGGGGCTATCCCGGCAGAACTCGGTCTACCGGCGCACCATCGCTGTCTGCGACCAGCTTGCCGACACCGCTCTCAAGGGCGTGGACCCGGACGAGCTGACTCGAGTATTCGCCGAGCTCGTCGGAAAGCGAATCGTGCTGCTGGATCCCGCATTTCGATCTCGGGCTCACTCAGGGGGAGACGGGGAGCTTCCGGACCTGAAGTGGGATCGCGGTGATCCAAGCGTGGATCGATTGCTCACCGCCCTGCGCGCCCAGCGGCGGTCGCTGCGGGTTCCATCGGTTCCCGGGTCGTCGTTGGCGCAAGGCTGCCTGGTGACGCCGATCGTCATCGGCGAGGACACCCTCGGCTACCTGCTCGTGCTCGAGGAGGATGGGGACTCCCAACCCGATGATGTGGATCTGCTGACCGCCACGTACGCAGCGACCCTCTTCGCCCTCACGTTGGCCCATGAGCGGACCAGCACCGAGCTCGGGCTGCGCTACCTGCGCACCATCGTGGATGCGCTGGTCTCCGGGCATTTCCTCGATGCCGAGGACGCGCGGGAGAAGGCTCGGTCCCTGGGGCTGGCCGACTCGGCGGGCTACCGGATCTGTGTCGTACGGCGGCAAGTGCCCCCGCCGCTCGGCTCACGTGACCATGACGTGGATGCGCTCCTGGCCTGCCTTGACACGCGACTGCCCGGGGCAAAGGCGACGGTGCGTGAATTCGGCGTGGTCGCGATCGTCCCGGATCTCCGTGTGGGCAGCGGGGCGGCCACTGATCACGGCAGACTCAGCTCCGCGCTGGGGTGGCGTGAGATCTGGCACGACCTGTCTCTCGACTCGACTTGGACCTGCGGCCTGAGCGAGTCGCTCGACCGCGCCGAACTCGCACCGCTGGGTTTCGGGCAGGCCGAACAAGCGGTCGAGCTCGGATTGCGCCTTGGCCAGGGCGGCCAGCTGATCGACTACCGTGAGCTGGGGATCTACCGTCTGCTCCTGCGGATCGCCGACCTGGGAGAGCTGTGGCGCTTTGCCGACGAGGTGCTCGGACCGCTGATCAGCTACGACGCCGTACACGGTGGCGAGCTGGTCACGACGTTGTCTGTCTACCTCCGCAATCAGAGCAGCCCCAAACAGACCGCGCGCGCTCTGCGGGTGCACCCGAACACCGTCGCCTACCGAGCGCAGCGGATCGAGAAGATCACCGGGTTGGATCTCACCGATGCCGACGACCGGCTGCTGGCTCAGGTCGCCCTGACGATCGTGGCCTGGCGCGCGGACCAGACCTCCAGCACCTAGGAATCCCTGCGGGGTCGGTGGTGTTGCGGTACATGTGAACGGTCTCAGGATCACCCGTACCGGCCGCCGCCGTGGCGCGGATCGGCCGCCCGGCCGCGCTCAGGATGGCCGCGTATCCTCGTCGCGCCGGGGTTCTCTGCCCGCAGGCGCTTCCGGGAGAGGATCGTTGGTGGCTGAGGAAACCCGTGCAGAACGCGACGCTCGGTTCGAGCGGGATGCCCTGCCCTTCCTCGACCAGCTCTATCCCGCTGCCCTGCGGATGACGCGTAACCCGGCCGATGCCGAAGACCTCGTCCAGGAGACTTTTGCCAAGGCGTACGGCGCCTTCCATCAGTTCTCGGAGGGTACGAATCTCAAAGCCTGGCTCTACCGGATCCTGACCAACGCCTACATCAACACCTATCGCAAGAAGCAGCGCCAGCCGCAACAGAACTCCGTCGAGCAGGTCGAGGACTGGCAGCTCTATGCAGCCGAACAGCACACCTCCACCGGGCTGCGCTCGGCCGAGATGGAAGCTCTGGACCGCCTTCCGGACAGCGATGTGAAGGAGGCCCTGCAGGCGTTGCCGGAAGACTTCCGCCTCGCTGTCTACCTCGCCGACGTCGAGGGTTTCTCGTACAAGGAGATCGCCGAGATCATGGGCACGCCGATCGGTACCGTCATGTCTCGCCTGCACCGCGGTCGCCGCGGCCTGCAAAGGATGCTGGCCTCCTACGCCGCCGACCGAGGCATGGTGCGGGCCGGTACGGGAGGTGAGCAGGCATGAGCTGCGGAGAGCACCATGATCTGCCGTGCTCGGAGGTGCTGGCCGAGGTCTTTCTGTTCCTCGATTCCGAGTGTGACGAGCCACGGCGGCACCTGATCGCCGAGCATCTCGAGGAGTGCGGGCCATGCCTGCAGCAGTTCGGAATCGAGGCGCAGGTCAAGGAATTGGTGGCTCGCAAGTGCGGCGGCGACCGGGCCCCGGATGGGCTCAGACAACGGGTACTGCTGCACCTGAAGTCCGTTGTGGTGGAAGCCGACATCCGGTGAGCACGTCCAACGATCCGAGTTGATTCCATGCCTGAGGTGGTGCTGGTGGCCGGGCGCGGCCCGATGGCCACCCGGGCGATCAGATCCTGTCAACGCTTCGGGTCGAAGGCGGTTGCGGTGCATTCCGACGCCGACACCAACGCCCGGCATGCCCGCATGGCCGACGAATCGGTCCTCATCGGCACGGCCACCCCCGAGGCTTCCTACCTGGACCTTGCTGCGCTCGTCGAGGCGGCTCAGGTCAGTGGCGCCCGAGCCTTGCTGCCCGTTCACGCCGTTCTCGCCGGATCGGCCGAGCTGGCGCGTCGCACCCGCGAAGCCGGACTGCTCTGGATCGGGTCGGACCCGGATTCGTTGGAGGCTGTGCAGCAATCAGGTTGGGACGTCGCGGTGCCCGGGGAGTCGCCCGGCTGGGTGATCGGACTGGCCGACGGCTTTCGGATCGACGGCCTCCTGGTCCGGCGGACTCGAGCCGCTGGAGCCGCCGTGTGCTGGACCAGCGCCGAGGAGCCGGGCTCGCTGGCGGTCGACGGACTTCCGCCTGCGGCGAAGATCCTGGCCACGCTGTCGGATCTGGCCGTGGAACTGGGCTGGCGCGGCCTGGTGTCGATCGCGTTCGGTCCGGATGGTGCTCCGGCGGCAGTTCGGGGTGGCCTGCCCGCCGAGCTCGGACTCGTCGAACTACGCGGGGGACGCGATCTGGTCCAGGCGGCGCTCGCGCTTGCTGAGAGTGGCTCACCTCCGGCTGGGTCCCCTGGCGCGCCAGCCGCAGTGGGCGGAGTCGTGCGTGCCACCGCCGTAC
>JALZIL010000257.1 GCA_030860305.1 Actinomycetota bacterium | reverse complement strand
ATGGGCACCCGGCAGAGCTGGGACTGGCAGAAGACCTCCGCGTCGGCAATAGGCGCGGCCGGCGGCGTGCCTGGTGCGCTGCCCGTACCGCCGCCGGGACTGGCGCCGGAACCACCAGCAGTACCGCCGCTACCACCCGCAGATGGAGCGCCACCGGCGGATGGAGCGCCACCGGCGGGCGGAGCGCCACCGGCGGTGGGCGCACCGTTCCCAGAGGGTGCGCCGCTCCCAGCGGGGCCCGCGCCATCGCCGGCCGAGCCGGCTCCGGTCGGGCCGGTGCCCTGGCCAGGGTTGGGGTCTGGAAGCGGGATCCCCTCGGCAGGGTCGGGGGCCCTGCCGCCACCGTTGCCGAAGTCCCGGTAGGTGTTCGGGTCGAACGGGCTGTTGCCGTAGAAGCGGCCGGCACCACCCATGAATGCCCCGAAGACACTCGAGGTGCTGAACGGGTTCGCCCAATTCTGGTACACCAATCCGTTGGCGACGAAACTTCCGGCCGGGGAAGCCAGAGCGTTGTTCAGGCCGACCCGGGCCGGCTTGCCGACCGGGAGCGCGGCCGACAGCGGACCGGCCAGCGTGCCGACAACGGCGCCGCCGGCCGCGCCTATTGCCGACGCGGAGGTCTTCTGCCAGTCCCAGCTCTGCCGGGTGCCCATCTGGATTTGTTGGTACTGGGTGGCCGCGTCGATGAAGGTCTCTTCGGCGATCTCCTCGAACAGTTCCCTGCGCAGAGCCTGCCGCCCAATAGGAGTGGTGAATGTGCGCGCCATCTGACCTGGGACGTTGCGCAGTTGGCTCGGGATGGCACCGACCCTGGTGGCTGCTCTCGAACCCAACTGGCCGGGTGCCGCACGCAGCGCACCGGGGATGGCGCCGGCCCTTGTCGCGAGGCTGCGCGCCAGGCCGGTCACGGTGACTTGGACAGCCCTGATCGCAGCTTGGGTGGCGGCCTTGACGGTGAGCTGTCGGGCGGCGATCAGGGCGAGCTTGGCGATCAGGGTGGAGATTGCCTGACGAAGGACGGTGACAATCGTGCCGCCCAGCGCGACCGTGATGGTGCCGAGACTCCAGAACGTGGCCAGCACAGTGATGAATAGCGCCGCGATGGCGACCCAGAAGGCGACGTTGATCGAGATCTTGGTGTACTCGGTCTCCATCGCGAAGGCGCTACTCTGCGAGGAGTACTGGTAGGCGTTGTCGGCCAGCGCCAGGACTTGGGAGTCGATGCCTAGGAAGAGGTTTTCACTGATCTGGTCGAAGCTCTGGGCGGCCGGTGCGTCCCAGCCAGACCGGAGGGAGTTGTACGCCCCAGCGCCCTCGTTGGCAGCGTCGGTCAGAACTTTCTGGAGCTGGGTGTAGAGCTCGGACAGTTCCCGCAGCTGGGTTGCGCTGCCCTTCGGCCAGTACTGGCCCGAGGACAGGAGTGAGATAAGGCTATTAGCCCAGTCGGGCAGACTTTCACCCCAAGCCGGGGTGATCTCACCGCCCGCCACGCCTCACCCCCGTTCCCAGCCTTGCACCGATGCCACGACGCCTGGATGTCCCCTGCGCACATCATCGTCGCTGCGTGGATCAAGCACCAGCAGCGGACTTGCGAAAGTCCAGGCCGGTGGCAAGGAGCCTGCTCGCGGAAGTCAGCCCTCTATCGGGGCCGCTCCACGGTGAACTCGCTACCGCCGGTGCGGTACTCGTGATCGTGCGGTCCGGTAACGGGTACGGCGCCAGCACCATGGTCCACACCTTGCATCTCGACGGGCTGCGTCTCGACGGGCTGCGTCTCGACGGGCTGCGTCTCGATCGGCTGCGGTACGTCGACGGTGTGGCTGCCCGTTTCGATCGGCTGCGGTAGGTCGACGGCCGGTATCTGGACGGCCGGTACGTCGACGGCCGGTAGCTCGACGGCATAGTCGCCGCGCGCCTCGTAGATGCGCTCGGCCATCCCATCGGGCAGCCGCTCGACGATGCTGTCGGGAATCCGGTCGGCGATCCGCTCGCGGAAGGATTCGCCCGGCCCGTCAGAGTTCTGGCGGCCCGGCCCGCCGTCCTGCCCCTGACCTCGATCCTGGCCGCGGTCGGCTGGGCCCGCTTCGGGTGCCGGTGCGGCCGTACCGCCGTCTGGGCCGTTCCGACCCGCACCGGGCCCTGGCTCCGGCTGCGCCGAACCACCCTCGTCGACCGGCTGAGTCGTCATCCGATCCCCGCCATCGCCGGCGGGTTCACGGCCCTGGCCACGGTCGCCTGCATCCGACGAGCGGTCCTCGCCCGCCCCTCCACCGGGCGCCTGACTGACCGGACTGTCGTCGTACACCGGCTGGGTCACCATCCGATCCGCGCCGACCGTTCCAGCGTCGCGAATCCCGCCTGCCTCGCCTGCGCCGGGGCTGGCACCGTCCGCGTGCGGGGTCTCGTACGTCACCTCACTGTTCGTTGCGTCGGTGGTGTACTGGCCGCCTCCGCCGGGGCCGGCAACGACCTGGGTCTCGGGTCCTGGTACCAGGTAGGGTGACTGGGTCTCGCCGTACGGAAGGCGCTCGAGGATGATGTCGTCATCCGATGGAACGAACCGGTCCTCGCCGACTTTCTCGGCCATCATCATGCCGGCACCGGAAACGAACTGCGCCTCGCCGACTTTCTCGGCCATCATCATCGCGCTGCCCCCACCGGAGGAGGAGCCGCTGCTGGAACCGGCGCCGGTCTTGAAGCTCGCAACGTTGACCCCGCCGACGTTGGCGGCCTGTTCCGCATCGGCGGCCAGTGAGGCCTCAGCCGCCTTGCGAACCTTCTGGGCGGTCTCGTCGACTTGCGTCACGACCTTCTGACCGCGATCCTTCAGCGTGCCGGCCTGGCCCTCCTCGACGAAGGACGCCTGGAAGTTCGACCCCGGCTCATCAGCCCCGAAGGTCGCCGGAGTCAGCAGGATTTTGATCTGGTCGTTGATGGAGTCCCAGCGCGACTGCAGGGTGGCAGCCACCTGGTCCCACTTGGCCAGTCCGTTGGCCACCTGCTGGGGATCGAGGTCTACATGCTCATTGGACATCAGGGGACTCAGCCTTTTCCGTGCATCTGATCGGCCATGCGTTCGAGCACGCCTTCGATGTTGCCGTCCATGTGCAGCTGCATTTCCTCGCGCGGAACCAGTGGTTCAAAGACCTCGAGGACCTCTTCTTGGGCCTTGGCACCCGCTGCCTTGATCGTCTCGGTGATCGTATCGGCCAGTTCCCGGGAGTCCGGCCGACGATAGATCCGAGGATCGAGATCCAGCCGGATCAACTCTCCCCGAGCCCCGACGGTGGCCGCGATCAGCCCATCAGAGGATTTCTCGGTCACCTGGATCGCCCGAGCGCGCTCCTGGAGCTGCGGTCCCTCGGTGGCCAGTTTCTCGAACCGACCCTGCAATTCTTCGGCGAATGCGCGCATCCCGGCGAGATCCGAACGCTGCGCCCGACCTTCTGGCTCCATGCCCCCGCACCTCCGTGACCTGGACGCCACCACTGAACCGCCCATGGCGGTGGCGATTCGTCCTAGGTTGGGACGAGGATACTGAAGCCCTGGTTCCGCTGTGAGACTTTCTTTCTGATCGAGAAGTCAACTCGACCGAGTGGGGATAACCGGATGCGCCGTACGGGGACACTGCTCAGCGCCGCGCTGATGGTGACCGGACTGGTGCTCGTCCCAATTGGCAGCGCCCAGGCGGTACACCCGTCCTGCGAGAGCCAGGTCGTGGATTCCCCGCCTTTGGAGCCGCTGCCCTGGGCCCAGCGGATGTACGACCCGGCCGAGCGGCTCTGGCCGTTCAGCCTCGGCTCCGGGATCACCGTGGCGGTCCTCGACTCGGGAGTCGACGCCGCCCATCCACAACTGCAGGGCAAGGTCCTGCCCGGCATCAGCCTGGTCCCCGAAACTCCGCTGGAGGGCAACATCGACTGCGTGCCCTTCGGTACGGCGGTGGCGAGCATCATCGCTGCCGAACCGGTGCAGGGAGTCGGCTTCGCCGGGCTCGCGCCCCGAGCCACGATCCTGCCGGTCCGGGTCAGCGACAAGATCCACACGAATCCTGGAGACGAACAACTGCTGCCCGGCGTTCTAGCGCTTGGCATCGACTACGCCGTGGCCAATGGTGCCAATGTCCTCGCGGTCTCGGCGGTCAGCTACCGCGACGATCCGGTCCTCAGAGATGCGGTCAACCGCGCGGTGACCGCGGGAGTGGTCGTCGTGGCAGCCGTCGGCGACGGCCACTCCGAAAGCGAGATGGGGCTTGGGCCCTCCCGCGACATCCCTTATCCCGCAGGTTATGACGGGGTCATCGGCGTCGGTTCGATCGGACCCGACGGGGTGCGCAGCGGGACATCTCAGATCGGCGGCTATGTCGACCTCGTGGCTCCCGGCCTGGAGGTCACGGCGGCGGCCTTCGGCGGGCACGAGCCCTACAACGGCACCAGCATCGCCGTCGGCTTCGTTGCCGCCACCGCCGCACTGATGCTCGGGCAACCGGACACCGACCTGGCCCAGTTGAGCGGCGCCCAGCGCGTGAACGTGCTGACCGGGCGGCTCTACGGCACTGCCGACGGTACGGTCGGCGGCGCGCCGAGTCTGGCCTACGGCAAGGGCCTGGTCGACCCCTACCGGGCCATGACCGAGGCGACCGGGGGTTCGGCCACCGCGCTGGAGGGTCGTCGTGCACCACCTCCCGACCAGGCGGCGCTACGGCTGGCAGCCGAGCGTGCGGCGGCGAAGGACTCGGCCGTACGCAGCGCATTGGTAGTAAGCGCGCTCGCTCTAGTTGTCCTGGCCGCTGCCCTCATCATTCCCAGGGCGCGCCGCCGGAGATGGTTGCCCAGCCGGGAACGAGAGGTCCGGCCGGGCCGCGAGGACAAGCGCCCGGAGCATCTGCCGGGTGACATGCTGTTCCGCCCTGCCCCGAGCGGCAGGAAGGACAAAGACCGGATCGGATCGAGCCGGACCTGACCGGCGGTTGCGCCAGTCCAGGGCGACTTCATGATCATGAGCGCTACGGGTGCAGCGTGACCACGTGCGCAGCGCTCATGATCTTGGGCTTCAGGGCCGACATGACAGTGGGGCCGTCCCTGCCGGGACG
>JALZIL010000140.1 GCA_030860305.1 Actinomycetota bacterium | reverse complement strand
GGCGCCGGGCCGAACAGGAAGAACCCGACCACCATGGGGATCTCGCTGGTTGGCCAGGAGACCGTCTGTTTGCGGAACTCGAAATGGATGATCGTGAATTCGGCCAGCACAAAGGGGACGATCATGCACAGCCAGACGAAGTTCCCCGGCACCGAAAGCCGCGTGGCGGTCGAGAGTAGAACCAAGGAGGCAGCGGCAAGCGCCACCACAAAACTGGCAGGTAGCCAAGTCATGATCGCGGCTCGGCCCGGATTCACCGCCCGTGCGCCTGCTCCCGTTCTCATGGGCGACCTGCCCTTCTCCGCGGCTAGCCGTTCAGGCTAGCAAGGGGCCCCGTCGCGCTCAGTAAAGCGAGCGCCCAAAGTCGCGTGACTTCTCAGTTGCGCCCCCAGCGTCCACCACGACCCCAACGTCCCCCACGACTGGAACTCTTTGCACTTCTCACGACGAACTCCTCAACCTCAAACATGGAAACGAATGAACGGGTACAAGGGGGATCAGGAACCACCCCGGCGACCACCTCGACTCCTGCTGCCCGTACGTGACCAGAGTTGCATTTTTGTAACCATTCGGCGAACCACTCGCTAGACATTGAGGCTAAGAGCAGGCTTCACATTGTCCCATCTCACGCACAGGCAATCACCGTGTACCGTCGAACCGTTCGATCCACCACAGTGAACCACTGCCAAGCGTAGCGAATCCGCGCCGTCCATAGTAGTTCGATCTTACATTGTCAACCCGCGGGTTGCTGCCGGATGGCTGTGAATGGTGGACTCGGCGTGGTCGTGTGACCCCGTACAGTGCTGGCGTGCATGCAGGAGGGCGGCCGGTAACCGTACGGCTGCAACGGGTTCCGGATTTCGGCGAGGCCGGCTCCTCGCTGCCTTTCGTACTTCTCTGCTGGCTCATCGCCGCGTTGATGACCTTCGGCGGAATCGCGGCATCCGATGCCTTTCTGAAGCAGGTCGACGTACAAACGGTGTGTGACGGCGCGGCGTTGGCCGCAGCCAACGAGGTGGCGCCCGGTTCGGCCTACTCCGAGGGCGGGATCTCGAGCGGGTTGCCACTGGACCAGCAGACCGCCACTACGGCGATTGCCGACTACCTGGCCGATGGTGGGACCGAGTTGGATGCCTGGTCGGCCGCGACCAGTGGCCTGGAGGTCACGGTGACCTGCAGCCGCAACGTCGAGATCGCGTTCGGCTGGCTTTTCCTGGCCGGAGACAGCTTGGAACGCACGGCGGTGGCCAGCGCCCAAGCCCCGACGCTGTGAATCCCGCCTAGAGGGCGGCGGGAGCATCGACCGAGCGCCAGTAGGGAGGAGCGGACCGCCCGGTGCGCCAGAGCCGAGCATCGCAGGAGGTGCTCGGCGGGCCAGCGCATAGACTTCCGCCCGACCCGCCCGCTCCCGCCGGGAGGCTCCGAGGAGCGGAGGCGACTCGCGCGCGGAGCGCGCCGTGTCAGAGCGCACGACGGCGAACAACAGTGGCAGCTGTTGGGTTCGAACCAACGTAGGCGAAGCCGACGGTTTTACAGACCGTTCCCTTTGACCGCTCGGGCAAGCTGCCGTGCACACCATTCCGGTGCCGGTAGGAGAGAGTAACGACCTCCGCGAACTAGTCTGCAACCACCGTGACCAGCGCTGCGTACGAGCACGTACGGGCCGAGCTTCCAGGAGGCAATCGTGGCCGATCCGTCGTTCGACGTGGTGAGCAAGGTGGACCGGCAGGAGATCGACAATGCCCTGAACCAGACGTCCAAGGAACTTGCGCAGCGCTTCGACTTCCGCGGCGCCAACGCCAACGCCGAGTGGGCCGGCGAGAACGGCGTCACGATCCAGGCCGACACCGAGGAGCGGACGCTGGCCGCCATCGAGGTCTTCAAGGAGAAGCTGATCAAACGGGGGATCTCGCTGAAATCACTGGAGGTCGGTGAGCCGGCGCTGTCGGGCAAGACCTATCGAGTCAGCGCGACGATCGCCCAGGGCATCACCAGCGAGCAGGCGAAGAAGATCGCCAAGACCATCCGTGGCGAGGGCCCCAAGGGTGTGCAAGCCCAGATCCAGGGCGATCAGCTCCGGGTCAGCGCGAAGAAGAAGGATCATCTGCAGGAGGTGATCTCGCTCCTCAAAGGTGAGGACTTCGGGGTGGCCCTGCAGTTCACCAATTACCGCTGAGGGCCCGGGTCAGAGTTGGCCGTGCTGGCGGGCCAGCGCTTCCAGGCGCGCGATGCGCTGCTCCATCGGCGGGTGAGTTGCGAACATCTGGGCCATCCCCCCAGCCCGGAACGGACTGGCGATCATCAGATGGCTGGTGGTCACCAATCGGTCCTCTTGCGGCAACGGCAGCGCCTGCGTACCCCGGTCCAGCTTTCGCAGCGCCCGAGCCAGGGCCATGGGGTCCTTGGACAGCTGGGCGCCGGAGGCGTCGGCCTGATATTCGCGGCTACGACTGACTGCCATCTGTACGAGTCCGGCTGCAATCGGACCCAGGAAGACCAGCAGCAGGCTGCCCAGCGCATTTCCACCACCCCGGTCATCACCACGGCCGCCGAACAAGGCGCTGAACATCGCCATGTGGGCGAGATAGGTGATCACGGTGGCCATCGCGCCAGCCACCGACGAGATCAGGATGTCGCGGTTGTAGACGTGGCACAGCTCGTGGGCCAGGACGCCACGTAGCTCGTTGGCATCCAGGATGTCGACGATGCCCTCCGTCACACAGACCGCCGCGTTACGCGGATTGCGACCGGTGGCGAAGGCATTCGGCTGGTTGGTGGGGCTGACGTACAGGCGGGGCATCGGCTGGTGGGCCTCGGTGGCCAATTCCCTGACGATCGCGTACAACGCCGGCGCCTGGGTCTCGCTGACCGGATAGGCACGCATGGCGCGGAGCGCCAGCTTGTCGGAGAAGAAGTACGCATACCCGTTGACACCCAAGGCGAGAACGAGGGCGATGAACAGCCCAGAACGTCCGAAGAAGCTGCCCACCAGCAGAATCAGCCCGCCCATCAGGCCGAGCAGAACGGCGGTCTTCAGCCCGTTGTTCCAGCGCTGCACGCTCGGATCAACGCGCCGTGGGGTGGCCACGTTCCCTGCGTTTCGTCGCGTAGCTACTCGCCGAACGGGGACAGCAGCGGGGCAGCTCCGATGATCAGGTCCGGCCAGAACCCGGCTACCAGGGCCGCCAGCCCAAAGGCCGCACCCCCGTCGCGGCCGGCACCGATCGTCCAGGACGAGCGGCGACCAGCGTCGTAGCCAGCGGGCTGGCGGACTCCTGGACCGCGCCGGTCCGGGCGAACAGCGCTGCGGCCACTCGCAGGTAGTAGACGAACGCAAGAACGGTGTTGAGCGCCACGAGGATCCCGAGCCAGCCGGCGTCCCCGGTGAACGCGGTCCGCACCACGACCACCTTGCCGAAAAGCCCCAGCAGGGCCGGCGGAAGGCCGGCCAGCCCGATCAGGAAAAGCGCAAAGGCCGCAGCGATCCGCGGGTGCTCGGTAGCCAGCCCGCGAACCGACTCGACAGACGGTCCCTCGCGTACGGCGCGGGCAGTGTCGGTCGTAGCGGCGTCGGTCGTAGCGGTGTCGGACGTACCGTTGATCGCGGCGACGCAGGCGAAAGCCCCGACGGTCATCAGGACGTGCACCGCCAGGTAGGCCAGGGTGGCCCCGGCGCCGCTGAGCGCCTGATCGGAGCGGCCGGACAGGACGGCCAGTCCGACGAGCAATAACCGGTCTGCGCGATGCCCGACCAGGCGAGCAGCCGGACGAGATGGCGCTGCCGCATGGCAACCAGGTTGCCGACGGTCATCGACACCGCCGCCAGTAGTGCGATCCAGGTCGCTGCGGCCGGTGACCCGGCCGAGACGGCGGCGAGTACGACGATCAGCCCGGCGATGCCGCCGGCTTTGGAGACCGAGGAGAGATAGGCCGCCACCGGGATCGACGCGCCCTGGTAGGTCGAAGGGGCCCAGACGTGGAACGGTACGGCGCCGACCTTGAATGCCAGCCCGGCCAGGAGCAACACGACGGCGACGTAACGGGCCGAGCCCGAACCCGACGACTGAATCGGCGGGGGGAAGCGGACCGCCGAGGTAGCTGGGGAACCAGCCGATCGTCGCACCGAGGTGTCACGGTCGGCACGGTCAGCACCAGCAGCGGCCAGCGCATCAGCGGCTTGGGATCTGCGATTTCCTGGCGGTTTCCGTGGAAACCACCAGGAAGGGGCTCGCCGAAGAAGGTCCGGAGCAGCAGCCGGGTGGCGTAGGCGGCGGTCAGCAGGACCGTTGCCAACATGCTGATCAGCAGAACGGTGGCCACCGGCGAACTCGGAAGCACCGAGGACTCGCCCCGTACGGCCGCCCACGCTGACGCCACGGCCGCGTCCTTGCTGAATCCGCCGGACAAGCGGCAACACTCCGACCAGGGCCAGCAGGCCGATCGCGGTGACCGCGAAGGTGAGCGGCATGCTGCGGCGCAGCCCGCTGAGTTGGCTCATCAGCACGGTCCCGACCCGGTGCAGCACTACGCCGGCAGCCAGGAACAACAGGGCACTTGAAAGCCGCGTGCGTCACCAGGTGCACCGTGAGAGTCGTCGGCACGCTCAGCCAGCCGTGCCGTTCGGGTCGTGCGCCGGAGGCGGCGGCACGGTCCGGGTCCACTCGGCGAGGCGGTCCTTCTCGTGAACCATGTCTCGGATGTCGTACTCGGAGTACTCGAACTCCGGTGCCCAGAACAGCGCGTCGAATGGGCAGACGTCGATGCAGATTCCGCAGTACATGCACAGCGAGAAGTCGATGGCGAAGCGGTCCAGTACGTTTCGCTGCCGGTCACGGCCACCCTCGACCGCCGGCGCCTGCGTCTCCTTGTGCGAGTCGATGTAGATGCACCAGTCCGGGCACTCCCGCGCGCACAGCATGCAGACCGTGCAGTTCTCCTCGAGCAGGCCGATCACACCGCGGCTGCGGGGCGGAAGGGCCGGCTGGGCATCGGGATACTGCTGGGTGCCGGTCCTGCGGCCGAGTGTTCGCAGCGTGATCAGCAGCCCTCGGGCCAGACCACCGCCGGGAAGGTCGGTCATGACGTCACCGCGACGACGGCTCCGGTGAGAACGAGTTGACCCAAGGCGATCGGGACGAGGCCCTGCCATGCCAGCCGTTGCAACTGGTCCTCCCGAAGCCGTGGATAGGCCACCCGAGCCCAGATGACCAGAAAGGACAGCGCGAAGATCTTGAGGATTGTCCATAGTGGACCCAACTCTTCGGACAGGAACGGGCCACGCCAGCCGCCGAGGAAGAGCACTGTGGTCAGTGCGCAGACGACCACGATCCCGACATACTCGGCTAGCAGGAGGAAGGCGAATAGGAGGCCGCCGTACTCGGTCAGATAGCCGAAGACCAGCTCACTGTCCGCCAGCGGCATGTCGAAGGGTGGCCGGCGGATCTCGGCCATCCCGGCGACGAAGAAGATGACCATGGCCGGTGCCTGCCAGAGCAGCCACCACGGGTTCCATGCCTCGACGATCCCGACGAGCGATAGCGTTCCGGCCGCCATTGCCACCGAGGCCGCGGCAAGCACGAAAGGCAGTTCGTAGGCCAGCAGCTGGGCAGCGCCTCGGAGTCCACCGAGCAGCGAGTACTTGTTCGCGCTTGCCCAGGCGGCCATCAGCATCCCGACGACGCCGACACCGGTGATCGCCAGCGCGAAGAACCACCCGGCATCGAGGGCCTCTGCGACCGTGCCTGGTCCGAGCGGGATGACGACGAGGACGAAGAGGTACGGGATCAGCGCGACCGCAGGGGCCAGCCGGAACAAGTGGGCGTCGGCCGCTGTCGGGATGACGGCTTCCTTCTGGATGAACTTGACCCCGTCGGCCACCAGTTGGGCCCAGCCGTGGAAGCCTCCGGCGTACATCGGCCCGAGCCGGCCCTGCAGGTGCGCCATCGCCTTGTGCTCGAGCTGTCCGACCAGCAACGGCAGCGTCAGGAACGCCGCGAGGACGCCGACGACCTTGATCCCGATCAGCACCGCTTCATTCAAGGTGCCGCGTCCGGACCCCAGACCGCCGGGTCGGGTACACCGGGCGGGCGGTTGGCCTTGCGTCGCGGGCCGCTGCCGTGACCCTCGCCGGGTTCCTTGGCCCCGGGCCAGACCTTGGCCACCCGAGAGGCGAGGATGAACTCCTTGCGCAACGGATGACCTTCGAAGCCGTCAGGCAGCAGCAGCGGCGTGAGACCGGGATGTCCGGTGAAGTCGATGCCGAACATCTCATGCGTCTCGCGTTCGTGCCAGGCGGCTCCGCGGAAGACCTCGACGACCGAGTCCAGCCGGGGGTCGGCCAGCGGTACCCGCGTGCTGATCAACAGGTGCGTCACCGTGTCCCGGTCGAGCAGATGGGTCACGACCCGGTAGCCCTCGTCCAGTTCGTCGACGGCGCTGAGCCAGTCGAAGAACCGCAGACCGTGCTCATCCCGGGCCGCGTAGAGCGCTGCCCGCCAGCCGTCGACCGGCACCTCAACGGTCCACATTCCAAAGCCCTCGCTCGCCTGGCTTCCGGGTCCGGCACCGTGGGCCAGCGCGGCTGCCACCTCGGCGGCGCGAGCGGTCATGCGCCGGAGTCGGGTCGTACGAGCGGTGCGGTCAGCACCCGAGCCGTCGAGCGCTCCGGTGACCGGGCGGCCCGCGCGCCGCCGTTCAGCGACACCGGCTCACCGGCGATCTTGTCCTGAAGGCGCAGAATCCCCTGCAGCAACGCCTCTGGGCGGGGCGGGCAGCCGGGGACGTACACGTCCACCGGGATGAGCTGATCGACGCCCTTGGTGACGGAATAGGAATCCCAGTACGGCCCACCGCAATTCGAGCAGGCGCCGAAAGAGATCACATACTTCGGCTCGGGCATCTGCTCGTACAGGCGCTTGACCGCGGGTGCCATCTTGTCCGTCACCGTTCCGGACACGACCATCAGATCGGCCTGTCGCGGCCCGTGCGCGAACGGGATGACGCCGAGCCGGATGAAGTCGTGCCTGCCCATGGAGGTGGCGATGAACTCGATCGCGCAGCAGGCCAGACCGAAGTTGAAGACCCACAGGCTGTATCGGCGACCCCAGTTCAGGACGAACTTGACCGGGTCCGGGAGGACGGCGGAGCGGCCCGGTGGAGCCCCACCGTCAACCTTGGCTGGGGTGGGTCCGTCACCGATGCCCATGAACGTCAGCGCCCCTCTCAGCGTGCGGGTGCAGCCACCCAAGCTATCGTCGGCAATGGTGCGGGCACTAGTCGAGGTTGCGCCGACCTGCTCGGGCGGCGAAGTCGTCGAGTGCCGAGAGCACCTCGCGGGACTGCCACATGCGGTTGCGCTTGAAGCCGGTGAACTCGGTGAGCACGCCGGCCTCGACGAGCGGCCTGATCGGTCGCAGCGCGCCGGCGACAGATATGCCCAACTCGTCAGCCACGGCGGCGGCGTCGATGACCGGCTGCCGCAACAGGACATCGGCCAGTCGGCGGGCCGCGGAGCCGCGACGGGCGACCAGCTTGTCGTTCCACGCCTCGCGGATCCGGTTCAGATCGGAGACGAGCAGGCGTCCGTTGGCGACAGCGGCAAATGACGCGTTGGCCAACTTCTCAACGATCGGCGCCGGATCGCCCTCGCGGTAAGCGGTGAGCGTGTCGAAGTAGGCTCGAGTGTCCGCAAGCAGCCCGGCAGACACTGGCACCGTGACCTTCCTGGTCAGGCCATGTCCGCGCAACATGGCATGGATCAGCGCGCGTCCGGTGCGGCCGTTGCCGTCGGTGAACGGGTGGATGGTCTCGAACTGTGCATGCGCGATCGCAGCCTGGGCGAGCAGCGGTAGGTCCGAGCGCTGGGTAAAGCGCACAAGATCGTCGACTGACTCGACCACACGGCTGTGGTGCGGGGGAATGAACGTCGCTTCGTGTGGGCCGAACGAATCGCCACCGATCCACACCTGCTGCGTGCGCCAAACGCCTGGCGTTTCGGCCGGGTGGTCGCGCATGAGTGCTGCATGCATGTGCAGTATGGCGTCCGCGTCGAGCCGGTCAGCCAGAGCGATAGCTGCGTCCATTGCTGCGACGTTGCCGACAATCTCGGTCGCGTTGCGCTTTTCTCGACTGCCCAGTTCGGCGAGCGCGATGGCCTTCGCGCCTGACGTCAGGTTCTCGATCATTGACGACGAGGCTGATTCCGAGCGCAGCAGGACGGCGGAAAACGGAGCAACCTCTGCCCCGATCTCAGCGTCGAAACGTGCGATTTCGGCGGTCGCCTCATCAGCCAGCGCGACGACGCCGGTGGGAATCCGCGGGTCGAGGCCGGCGATCGGTGGAACCACCGCGGCACGGTACGGACCCCGGTGGCGCTCTCGCACGGTGCGCGAGACCATGTCGGGGGGGATCCGCGGCGCCCAGTCTCGCTCCTCCCAGCGGATCGTTGGCCAGGCAGGAGAGCTGCGACGATCTGTCGACATGACTAGATCATATCAACACTTAAACCATAAGTGTAAATAAGGTGATCCTTATCAACGCTTATCCTCAACAGGGAGCGGGAAGCATCAGGTCCAGGTGAGGACGCGCTTGCGCCAGACGTAGAGCAGCACCAGGGCAAGCAGGCCGACGCACACCGCCATCTCGACCAGCGCCGTCGTATCGAAGCCCGGGTCCGCAAAGATGGTGGCCCACGGAAAGAGGAAGACTGCCTCGACCGCGAAGATCACGTAGAGGAACGCGTACACGTAATAGCGGATCTGCGACTGGGCCCACCCCTCGCCGACCGGATCGACGCCGCTCTCGTACGTCGTGAAGCCCTCGCCACC
>JALZIL010000138.1 GCA_030860305.1 Actinomycetota bacterium | reverse complement strand
GATAGATCCAGTAACTGCCCAGTGCACCGGCGACTCGATCGGACCACCAGTCCGTCGCGGTGATCGTGGCACGCCAGGCCGAGGATGAGTTCCAGTCGTCGATGACGTCGTGGTCATCGAAGATCATCGAAGATGGAATCGTGGCGAGCAGCCAGCGAATGTCCGGGTCGGTCCAGGACTGGTGATAGATGTAGGTGAACTCCTCGAAGTTCGCCAACTGGTCGTGCGGCGGTTTGTCGAGATCTCGGTGCGAGGCGAGGTATTTCTTCGTCGTCTCGGTCGTTTCGTCGGCGTAGACCTGATCGCCGAGCAGCACCAGAGCGTCGGGCCACTGCTCCTGCGGAAGGGCGGCGATCTTGACCGAGTACGTGTCCAGCGCGTCCGGCGGGAAGTCCTCCTGCTCCTCGTCGGTGATCGCCAGCGGAGTGGCATAGCGGCAGGATCCGAACACGACCGAAAAGGCGTCAGAGCCGCCGGGGGTACGGATCCGACTCGGAGGACGGGTGGAGTCAGCCTCCGGCCAGACCACCGCTTCGTCCAGGCACACCTCGTAGAATGTGCAGCTGCCCGGCTCCAGTTCTTCGACGAAGACCAGGGCGTAGTGGTGCCCGCGTACGTGAAAGGTCTTGGCCTGACCCAATGTCGCTTGCTCGCCGTTGCTGCCGGTCGTGACGCTGACCTGGCAGGGCTCGTCGGTTTCGACCCAGATCGTGGCCGAGGTTTTGTCGACGTGGCGCAACAGTGGGCCGAGAATCAGAGCAGGCATCCAGCTATGCCTACTGCATCGCGGCCTTCGCTGCCAGCGGATCGAAGCCGAAAGGCAGCTCAAGGCGGTGCCGGGCAAGGGTGTCGGTGTCGGTCAGCAGGTCCCGCGTGGCCCGATCAGCCACGATCGTCCCTTCGTCGAGGATGACCGAGCGTGCGCACAACTGCGCGGCATAGGGCAGGTCGTGGGTGACCATCAGCAAGGTGATCGGCAGGCCGGTCAGGATCTCGGCCAGTTCTCGTCGGCTGGCCGGATCGAGGTTGGAAGAAGGCTCGTCCAAAACCAGGATCTCCGGCTCCATCGACAGCACCGTGGCAACGGCCACTCTACGGCGCTGGCCGAAGGACAGATGGTGCGGCGGCCGATCAGCGAACTCGGCCATGCCAACCGCATCCAGGGCCGCCTCGACGCGGGCGGCGAGATCCTGCCCACGCAGACCCAGGTTCGCCGGTCCGAAGGCGACGTCCTCGCGCACCGTGGGCATGAACAACTGGTCATCGGGATCCTGGAAGACGATCCCGACCCGCCGTCGGATCTCGGTCAGGTGTCTCTTGGCAACCTCGAGCCCACCTACCTGCACGGTTCCCGCGCCAGCGGTGAGGATGCCGTTCAGGTGCAGGACCAGGGTGGTTTTTCCTGCACCATTCGGCCCCAACAACGCCACTCGCTCGCCGCGTTCGATCCGCAGATCGACGCCGAACAGGGCCTGGTGCCCGTCCGGATAGGCGTAGGCCACCCCAGACATCTGCAGACTGGGCGCTGAAGCCGAGCTGCTCACGGCTGCCCCGCCTCGTGAGCTGTGTCATGGCGCGCTTCGCGCGCGAGTCGCCTCCGCTCCTCGGAGCCGCTCGGCGGGGAGTGTGGGGATCGGGTGGCGGTCAGGCCGTTCGCCCCGCCGAGCATCTCCTGCGATGCTCGGCTCCAGCGCACCGCTCGCTCCGCTCGATCATTCGGTCTCGTGCGCTGCGCGCACCCGGCGGTCCGCTCCTCGCTCGTTTCTCGCTGCGATGCTCACTCGCTCTCGGCTCACGATAGGGCCCAGGCGCTGAGCAGTACGGCAAGTGCGGCGGCGGGTACTGCCATGGCGCGCAGCCAGATCCTGGGCGGGACCGGGGGCTCTTCGATCACGGGGAGCCGCCCGGTGTACCCCCTGGACAGCATGGCCAGGTGCACGCGTTCCCCGCGTTCGTAGGACCGGATGAACAGCGATCCGGCTGCGTGCCCGAGGACTCGCAGATGCCCGAGATGGCGCGCGGTGAAGGCCCTGGACTCACGGGCGATTCGCATTCTCCGGACGTCTCCGCTGACGACATCGAGGTAGCGCAGCATGAAGGTGAGTATCTGCACCAGGATCTGGGGTAGTCGCAGCCGCTCCAGCCCGCGTACGAGTTCGCGAGGGGAGGTTGTCGCGGCGAACACGATCGAAGCGATCACCGACAGGGTGGCCTTCATGAGAAGGGCCATTCCGGCTAACAGACCGGGCTCCGACACCGAAATGCCCAGGATCTCGATCTGCCGACCCTCTGCCACGAACGGCAGGAGGAGCGCGAAGATCACGAACGGAATCTCGACCGCCAGTCGAGGCAGCACGAAACCGATCGAGAGTCGTGCGATGGACGCGACGACGCCGAGGATGAGTAGGTACGCGGCGAAGGCCGGGTACCACGTCCCTGGGCTCGCGACTACGACGAAGACGAAGGAGACCACCGCGACCAGCTTGACGTGCGCCGGAATCACGTGGATCGGGGTAGGCCGCTCTTGGTAGACCGGATGCCCGTGCGCGTGCCCGGCTCCCCCCATCAGGATCCCCTATGAAAGAACAGATCAGGCGCCGCTCGTGGTCTCGGATGTGGCGTTCTGGTCGGTGTGTTCGTGCGTACGACGGCGCTTGAGGACGGTCGTCAGCAAGGTGGCGAGCAGGAGCACGACGAGGACGCCGATGATGCCGGCCAGGCCGACCGACAGCCGCTCGTTTCCGACACCGGCGACTTCGTAGTCGGCCAGCGGGGAGCCCGCCGCCGTGGAATCCCGGGCGCTGTCCAGGAACCCCTTCTCTCCGGCGGTGTACTCCAGGCCGTCGGGGGAGGAGCTGGCGTAGAAGCTGAACACACCGGCGATGACCAGGGCTACGGCGAGCCCGATCAGGAGGAACATTCGGTTCCGGGACATCAGGAGGCCGCCTTCGAGGTGCGCAGGGTCAATTCAGTGGTGAGATGTCGCGCGCCGTAGACGAGGTCGGGTCGGGCAGACAGAACCGCTCCGACGACCGCCACGGTGATGGCTGCCTCGCCGAGCCCGATGAAGACGTGCACTCCAAGCATGGTTGCGGTCAGCGCGCCGAGGTCGATGCCAACTGCGCCGCCCATCACGTAGAGGCCTACGAAGAACAATGCGGCCATTGGGACGCTGAGCAGCGCAGCAATCCCGCTGGCGGTGAGTAGTCCGCCCCGGTTCTTGGGCAGCGACTTGACCAGACCTCGGAAGATCAGCCAGCCGCCGAGAGCGGTCACCAGTGCCATCAGCACGATGTTGGTGCCCAGGGCGGTCAGGCCTCCATCAGCAAAGAGCAGGGCTTGCACGATGAGCACCACGGTCACACACAGGGCCCCGGTATAAGGGCCGACAAGGACTGCGGCAAGTACCCCGCCCATCAGGTGGCCACTGGTGCCGGCACCGACCGGAAAGTTGATCATCTGGGTGGCGAAGATGAAGGCGGCCACCAAACCGGCCATCGGGGCGGTCTTCTCGTCCAACTCCTTGCGGGCGCCTCTGATAGCCAGTGCCACACCGCCTGCGGCGACGACGCCGGTGGCAACGGACACGTGGGCGGTCAGAAAGCCGTCGGGTACGTGCATGTCGCGAGACTATTGCAACATATGTGCAAATGCCAGAACCTTGCACCGCTTTTTCATCGCCGCGCAACCGGTAACTTCCTCGACACCGGAATCGTGGCCGGTTTCACCTGCCCGAAACACATCGAAGACCTGCCGTGTAACACGGGACCGCAACGGTAGGCAGACAGTACGGCCACCGCCCGCGTAGGCAGCTCGATGGCCGCATGGCCGACAACGTCAGGAGGATGCCTTGGTCAACACCGGGGACACTGCCTGGATCCTCACCAGCGCCGCCCTCGTGCTGCTGATGACCCCGGGCCTGGCGCTCTTCTACGGCGGAATGGTTCGCGCGAAGAGCGTCCTGAACATGATGATGATGAGCTTCGGTGCGCTGGCGATGATCAGCGTCCTGTGGGTTCTCTACGGCTACTCCCTGTCGTTCGGGAATGACATCGGCGCGGGCCTGTTGGGGGACCCGACCGAGTTCCTGGGTCTCGCGGGACTGATGGAAGACACGACGAGCGAGGCCGGCGGGCTGCCGACGATGGCCTTCGTCGGGTTTCAGGCGGTCTTTGCGATCATCACCACCGCCTTGATCTCGGGGGCGATCGCCGAACGCGCCAAGTTCGGCGCCTGGATGGTCTTCGTCGGGATCTGGGTGACGATCGTGTACTTCCCGATCGCCCACTGGGTCTTCGACTTCACCTCGACAGACGAGGACGGGGTCATCACACACGTCGGCGGCTGGATCGCGAACAACCTCGGCGCGATCGACTTCGCCGGTGGTACGGCGGTGCACATCAACGCCGGTGCCGCCGGGCTGGCCCTGGCCATCGTCCTGGGCAAGCGCACCGGTTTCGGCGGTGAGGCGATGCGCCCGCACAACCTGCCGCTGGTCATGATCGGTGCCGGCCTGCTGTGGTTCGGTTGGTTCGGATTCAACGCCGGATCGGCGGTCGCGGCCAACAACACCGCCGCTGTCG
>JALZIL010000131.1 GCA_030860305.1 Actinomycetota bacterium | reverse complement strand
CCGGGAGGTGCTGGACCACGCCGCGCGTGAGCGGCTGGTCAACAACATCGTCGGGCACCTGCTCAACGCCGTCTCGGAGCCGATCCTGCTGCGCGCGTTCGAGTACTGGCGCAACGTGGACAAGAGTCTGGGCGACAAGATCGAAGCTGGCGTACGCGCCAAGGCCGACGAGAAGGACCCCAAGGCGGCCGAGCAAGCCAACCCGGCCCGGGAAGCGATGCAGGCCAAGGCCTGAGCATGGCGGTCGCGGATCCCCGGCTGGGCGTGGACAGCCCGGGCCCGCGAACTCCGGGTCAGGCCCGTTGCCCGGTGGCCGCGGTCACCCCGCCGAGGGTCACGAAGGTGAGCCCGACTCCGACTCTGGCGCGCGGCAGCGCCCGGGGATGGCGGCCGAGCAGATCACCGAGCAGCCCGCCGGACAATCCGTAGCCGACATCCAAAACCGCACCGATGAGCACGAAAAGTGCCCCGAGCACAAACACCTGAGCGGCGACTGGTCCGGCCGCTGGATGAACGAATTGCGGAAAGAAGGCCAAGAAGAACAGCGCGACCTTCGGGTTGGTGATTCCGACGGCGAAGCCCTGCCGCCAGCTTCGCCACGCCCCAGACGCCACCTCCGTTGCGAGCCCCGGGGAGGCAGCGACCAGCGGTTCGTTGCGCATGAGGATCGTGCGGAGCCCCAGCCAGATCAAATACCCCGCACCGACGTAGCGCACCACTGCCAGCGCCGTACCGGACGCGGCGAGGATCGCCGTCAATCCGAGGGCGGTCGCCACCACGTAGACCGCACTGGCCGACTCGACGCCGAGGGCGGAGTAGACGCCGACCCGGCGCCCGCCGGCAATCCCCCGCGCGAGCAGGAACAACATCGCCGGGCCGGGAAGCAGGATCAGCAGGACACTCGCGGCGGCAAAGGCGGCAAGGGTAGGGCCGGAAGGCATGTCTGCACTCTAGTTCCGTCGCGAGCTCCGTCGCGCGGGTCTGAGCAGAACCACCAGGGAGTCCAATCGCGTGAGGTTCGCAGCGGTTAGCGGTGATCGGATCACCGTGGTCACGACCAGATCGGCGCGGGCGGCGAGCAGCCGCAACGTGTACGGCGTGTAGTGCCAGATGTGCTCGGCCGGTTTGAGCGTCCACCACCGCTGGCCCAGCAGCCGGCTCGGCAGGGAGGAGAAGTACGGAGTGGACAGTGCCACAGTCGCGTCGTCGGCGGCCAGCTCACGAATGCGCCGCAGCACCGCCAACGGATCGGGTACGTGTTCGAGGGTGTCCCAGCCGCAGATCACGTCGTACGGCCCGGTCAGCGGCGCATCCACCAGTTGACCACAGTAGACATCAAGCCCTTGTTTCGCGGACTCCCGTACGGCCGGGCGCGACAACTCCACACCCTGGACCTGGTAGCCGCGATCCCGGGCTGCGGCCAGGAAAACCCCGTAGCCACTGCCGATTTCCAGCAGCCGCTGGCCCGCCGAGCCGCGGCCGTCGCGTGCCTTGACGATCCGGTCAATCCGGTTGAGCCGGCCAGCCGTCCAGACCCGCTGCAGCGCCATGGCCAGGGAGAATCGGGACTGGTCGCCGTAGACGCCGCCCTCGAAGTAGTCCACCTGGTCGTAGAAGCGGGACAACGCCGCACGCTGGAGCCGCGGTGAAACGAAGACCAAGGTGCAATGGGAACACCGCCGTACGCCGTAGGGCGGCAGATCGTAGACCGGCCTACCCGCGTCCCCGCACAGGCAGCAGCAGACCTTTTCGGTATCGGCCGCGGAGAACACTGGGGCTGAGTCGCTCACCCCGGCAGGCTAGTCGCCGACGATGTTGCCTCGACGGCCAAGCCGTACGTGCCCAAGACATCGAGCACGCGGGTGCGTAAGGCCTCCGAGGGGGCCGGGCGCCCCCGCCCACCGGCCAGGACCACATACCGGTCCGGAGCGAGATCGGCACGGGAGATCAAGAGTTGCCGAAGATCATCGAGTTGGGCATCGGAGTCGTCGAGCACCACCGTCAGGTGCGGTACGAGGTGCCCGCTACCCCAGCGAAGCGCTCGCATCTGCTCAGCGGTGTCCACCGTGCCGGCGAGAGCGCTGCGTGCCTGCACGTCGTCGTGAAAGCCGTCACACACCACGATGCCGCCCCGGTCGAGGACTGGGCGAATCACCCTGGCCACGTAGTCAGCGTGTGTCGCGGCGGCCAGCAGTGCTTGTGCTGCAGGACCGCTCGACGGTGCCGACATCTCTGCGGCGGCGGTTTCAGCCGATCCTGACCCGCGGTTGGCAGCGGCCTGGTCATCGGCACTGTCGGTCAGCACGACGTCGTGGCCCAGGGTGGCAAGCCAGTCGCCCAGAGCAGCAGCGACCCGCCGGCGCTCGGCGGGGTCGGGGCCCTCGACTGCGAGCAGCACACCGTCTTCGGGGGGTTCGTCCACGGCCAGCGGGGCAGCGCCGAACAATTTGCGCAGCGCTCCCATGAGGACGCTGCGTTGCCCCGGCGCCACCCGGCTGGCAACGTAGGAGCTGACCGCAACGGCGAGGATTCCAGCAATCAGCAGCGTCAGACCCGGTCCAGTGAAGACCAGTCGGGTCTGCCCGATCATGATGACGTGAGTGCCCAGAAGTCCGGCCATGAGCGGCCCGATTGCGACGGTCAGCAAGAGAATGATGCGGACCGAGGAGATGACGAAGGCAAAGGTCCGCCCGCGCAGCCGGTCGACCACCTCGTACCCGATCAGGGTGTATCCGACGATCCAGGAAACGCCTGAGAAGAACCCCACGACACCGGCCATGGCGGCGGCGAGAACGAACTCGCGCATGAACGACATCACGACGAGAACCAAGCCGGCCAGACCCAAGGAGACACCGAAGATCCGTCGACGGGTGATCCCAGGGAGCAGCCGCGGGCCCAGCAACATGCCCAGGGCCAAGCCGCTGAACACCGTACCGAACAAGATGCTGTAGCCGGCCGTACCCGCTCTGAGCGTGATGACCCAGAGCTGGGCGACTCCGATCACGAAACCGCCGGCCGCGAACGCTCCGAGTATGCCGACGTAGAGGGCCTTCATCAGGGCATTGGAACGCAGGAAGCTGACCCCCTCCTTGATCAGCACCAGCAGGCTGGCGCCCTTCTCCCGGACCCCGGTGTAGGCCGGTATCACGTTCCGCGAGAGGAAGATCGTGCCTGCGCTGATCAGGAACGAGACCGCGTTGAAGCCCAGGGCGATGACGATCGGGACACTCGGGTCATCCAGGGCCTGAGCCAGCTCGGGGTCGACGTTGCCCGGATCGGCGAAGAACCGGCTGGCGGTGTTGAGCAGCGCGAACAGCAGCGCCGCGACCGGAACAGCGCCATAGACCGACAGCAGGGACAGTTGGTTGGCCACGGCAAGGCGATTGCGCGGGACGATGTTGACCCACAACGCCTGCTTGGCCGGCATGGTGAACAGGCCGACCGCCTCGATCAGGAATTGGGCGAGGTAGAGCCAGAGTAGGTCGTATCCGATCGCGATCGAGAGATAGAGGGAGGCGGCCAGCAGCTCGCCGACGATGACCGTCGTACGGCGATCCAGCCGGTCGGCCAACGCCCCCGCGAAGGCGCCGAGCACCAGATCCGGGAGCAGCCGGATCAAGATCACTCCGGAGATCGCCGTGCCCTGAACGGCCACCGACTCGTCGGCGGTCAGCTGCTGGGCCATCGCCGTCGTGGCCAGCAGTCCAAGCCAGTCGCCGAGGCTGGACAGCATGATCGCGGCCCACACCCGGCGGAAGACCGGGATGCGAAGCAGCGCCACAACGGAGTTGTCCCGTCGTGTGCCTTTCGCAGCTGTGTCGATGGTCGGGCTCCTCGCTGCTTTCTCGTCGGATCGAACAGTAGCGACGAGCGGCGGCGTTCAGAGCCGGTCGGAGGGAGGTGTGTCGGGTCGGGGCGGCTCATCCCCGGTGCGCTCGGTTCGACCCGGCCGACCGCTGGGAGGTTCCAGGATCTCGCCCTCGAGCACCTGGTCGTCGCGCGCAGTCGAATGCGGCCCGCGCGCCGCCGCTGTGCTCGGGTCCGGAAACTCCAAGGGCACCCGCCGGAGATGGGTCCGCATCGAACGGCCCAGGAAGAACACCACGATCAGCAGACTGAGGATCAGGAAGAGGCCAACCGGGCCGGCCTTGCCGATGTCCTCCTCAGCAGCGAGTTGGCCGGTCGCAATGGCCGCCCCCAGGTCAGCCAAGGTCATGCCGACACCGACTCGCGCAGGCCGGCGAACAGGTCGTCCTCGGGCACCGGAGCGTCGACCAGGCTGCGCACCAGTTCGTAGTCCTCGGTGGGCCAGATCTCGCGTTGCAGGTCCAGCGGGATGGAGAACCAGCGTCCCAGCGGGTCGACCTGGGTGGCATGTGCGATCAGGGCCTGGTCCCGGGTCTCGAACCAGTCCGCGCACGGGACCCGGGTGGTCACCCGCGCGGAGTTGTCCTCGGCCTCGTCCCAATTCTCGAGCCATTCGGTGTACGGCGACTCAGAACCCCTGGCCAGCAGCGCCAAGTGGATGGCCATCAGGCGGGCCCGGGTGAAGGTCATGTGGAAGTACAACTTGCTCGGCTGCCACGGGTCGCCCGTACCGGGATAGCGCTCGGGGTCCCCGGCGGCATCGAAGGCGACCACCGAGACGTCGTGGGTCTTGATGTGATCGGGGTGCGGATAGCCGCCCTTCTCGTCGTAGGTCGTGATCACGTGTGGGCGAAAGGACCTGATCAAGGCCACCAAGGGAGCCGCTGCTTTGTCGGTAGGTACCAGCGCGAAGCAGCCTTCCGGAAGATCGGGCAACGGGTCGCCTTCCGGCAGACCGGAATCGACGAACCCCAGCCAGGCCTGCGAAACGCCGAGGATCTCCCGGGCCCGGTCCATCTCGGCCGCACGGATGTTGGCGATGTCGGCCAGCACGTCGGGCCGATCCATCGCCGGGTTGAGGATCGAGCCACGCTCGCCGCCGGTGCAGGTCACCACCAGCACCTCCACCCCTTCGCCGACGTACCGGGCCATCGAGGCGGCACCTTTGCTGGACTCGTCATCGGGATGTGCATGTACGGCCATCAGCCGCAGCGGCGTCTGGCCGTCAGGAAAGGTCGAACTCACCTCCATATCATGACCAATGCCGCATTCCGTGGACGCGGCAGCCTCGGCCCCGACGCGGTAACGTCGCACTCTTATCCATTCACGACGTCCACACGCACCACACATCCGCTACGCCCACGTACTCGAGGAGCTTCCACCGTGTCCAGCGCCGCCGCCCAGCCCAGATCTGAGCCAACCACCTGGTTGACCCAGGGAGCTCATGACCGGCTGCGCGCCGAACTCGACCAGCTCATCGCCGCACGCCCGGCGATGAGCGCCCAGATCAACGCACGCCGCGAGGAGGGCGATCTGAAGGAGAACGGTGGCTACCACGCGGCCAAGGAGGAGCAGGGCAAGGCTGAAGCTCGGATCCGCCAACTCAGCGATCTGCTGGGCGGCGCCGAGGTCGGCGACCCGCCTGACCATGCCGAGGAGGCCGCACTCGGGACGGTGGTGACGGTGCGCTTCGTCGGTGACGATGACACCGAGAAGTTCCTGCTCGGCTCGCGCGAGATCGGCGGTACCACCGACCTGACCGTCTACTCCCCGGAGTCGGCTCTGGGCACTGCGATCATGGGCAAGAAGGTGGGCGAGACGGTGATCTACCCGGCACCCAACGGCAAGGTCGAGGTGGAGATCGTCGACCTGGAGATCTTCCGGATCTAGGCGGCCGGACCGACTTAGGGGTCACGTGCGGGCAGCTTGCTGGGTTTCTGGCTGAGCCAGGTCAACGCCTCCAGCGCGGCCGCCGCCCTGGCCTGCACCGACCCTGCGTGCTCGTGGTGGCAGCCGGTCAAGTATCGATTCACGATCGTGGCCAGATAAACCAGTCCCAGGACGTCCTGCTGGGTGGGCCGCACATACTCGCGGGCCGTCGGCAGTCCGAGCGCTCGTACGATCGTCGGAGCGGAGAAACCCTCGGTTCGAGCCAGCGCGCTGAGCACGTAGTGAAGTCGGTCCATGCCCACTGGTACGCCGGTCTCGAACCGCTCCCAGTCCCAGAGTTGGACCCTTCGGCCTCGCCAGGCCATGTTCCATGGTGACCAGTCCCCGTGCCAGGACGCGTAGTCAAGGACGGTGTGCGGGTACCGCTGCGCAATCCGGTCCAGGGCAGCCCGGTAAGTCGATGCGGTCGCCTCGTCGGCGATCTCGGCGATGTCGGCCCGAAGCCGGATCATCAGCGCGCTGGAGGCAACCAGCTGACCGGGCTCGGCGAAGGCTCGGGCAAGCTCCCGCATGGCCTTGGTCGGTGGAACCGCCACCGGGCGCCGGATCGCCGGCTTGGCGGGGACCGGCAGCGTCGACATGACGAGGACCTCGAAGCGCTGCCATGCTCCGACGTGGATCAGCTGCGGAACCGACATCGCCGACCATCGGACTCCACCGATCAGGCGCAGCGCCTGCGCCTCGGCCCGGACCAGCTCGCGGGTGTGTTCGTTGTCGCCGATCTTGACAAAGGCCAGACATCGGCCGGAAGGCGAAAAGGCCTGCAGCACTGGCTTCTGGGTGGCTCGCGTGAGCCCGATGCCGAGGCTGACCACCACCTCCTCCCCCAGGACCTCGGACAGATACGTCTCGATCGAGTCGGGTGCGGACTCGCGCTCGGCGAGCGCAATGCGGTGGGCAAGCATCCGCTCGAGACCCAGGCGCATTCCGCCTGCGGCCATGACCCGGCGCAGTCGATCCTTGACCGGCAGGTAGTGGTTGAAGCGGCGTAGCGCAGCGGCAGAGGCTCGGCGGTGCCCGGCCGGCACCAACAAGCGCGGATCGTCGGAGTTGGGGACGTAGATCAGTTGCTTGCCCCCCGAGCCTCGCCGCCCCGGGGCGATGGACACTCGCGCAGTGGGCCACAAACTGGCCACGGTGTCCAAGAGCGGATGTCCGGCCCAATGGCCAGGGGCATCCGCGGTCATGGATGCACTTTGCCACGCGCCCGCCGCCTGAGGCCGCGCAGAGTCATCGAGTCGCACGCATGTTTGCTGCCCGACCGCAACGCCGAACAGTGCCCAGCGTCCTCAGCCACCTCCGGTCGGCTCACTGGCTCGGCGGAGCAGCCCCCCGGTCCGGTACCGAACGTGGGCGGTGAGCGCGATGTTCGTCGAGGTACGCACGATGTCCGGGTGGGCCACGAGTCGGTCGATGACCTGTTGCAGGTCCTCATGTGAGCGGGCGACGATCCTGGCCAGCATGTCCGCATCCCCGGTGATCGTGTGCACCTCGAGCACTTCGTCGATGCCGGCGAGGTGCGCAGCGACGATCGGGCCGCGTCCCTGCCGGATCTGCACCGTGGCGAAGGCCATCACGGTGAATCCGAGCGCCGCAGGGTCCAGCTCCGGGCCAAACCCGAGGATGACGCCGCTGTGCAGCAACCGGTCCAGTCGCGCCTGGACCGTGCCCCGGGCAACGCCGAGGCGGCGCGATGCCTCCAGGACCCCGATCCGGGGCTCCGCGGAGAGCAACCGGATCAACCGAGCGTCCAGGCCGTCGATACTCATGGGAATCATCCTGGCCGATCCGCCACCCCACCCAGCCATCAGCGTGGCAGAAGGGACTGTGTCGTGATGTCGCTGGTTTGCCGACAACACACTGGGCGGGTCGTCTGCAAAGCTGCGACACCTTGCGGACGGCAGCACGGTGGACATGTCGCGGGCTGAGCAGAACACGCAGTTTCGCTGCGGCCGGTGCGGTGCCGACGTCCCGGCCAGCACAGACGGGCACTACCGCAATCACTGCCCGCACTGCTTGTGGTCGCGGCACGTCGACGTCACACCAGGGGACCGCTCCGCGAACTGCGCCGGCCTGATGGAACCGACCGGGTTGGTCGACAAGGGCGGCAAGGGTTGGCAGATCGTGCACCGTTGCACGGTCTGCGGTCAGCGCCAGCCCAACCGGGTGGTCCGCGAGGGTGCGTCCCCCGATGACTTGGATCTGCTGCTGAACCTCCGCTGGCTCTAGCCCGCATCCCTGCACCCGCGCCGGATGACATGCTCCGCGGGCGCCCGGCCTAGCGCCCGGCGGCCTTGACGTATTGCCGGATCGAGAGCGGCACGAAGATCACCAGGATCAGCGCAACCCAGATGAGTGTGTAGAGCACCGGGTTCTGCAGCGGCCAGACGTCCGGTGGGGGAAGTGCCGGGCTGGTGTTGCCGAATAGCTCTCGGGATGCCTGGGTCACCGACGACACCGGATTCCAGTCGGCGAAGACCCGTAGGACCGTGGGAAATCCCTCGGTCGGCACGAACGTGTTGGCGATGAAGGTGATCGGGAAGATCACGATGAACGAGGCGTTGTTGACCACCTCGGGAGTTCGGACCAGCAAGCCCACGAGGGCGAACATCCAGGAGATGGCGAAAGCGAACAGCAGTAGCACCGCGAATCCGGCCAACGCTTCCAAGAATGACGATCGGATCCGCCAGCCGACGAGCAGCCCGGTCAGCGACATCACCACGATCGTGATGACGTTGAGGCCTTGGTCGGCGACCGTCCGCCCGATCAGCACCGCGGAGCGGGCCATTGGCAACGAGCGAAAGCGCTCGATCAGCCCCTTCTGGACATCGTCAGCCAAGCTCGCGCCGGTGATCGTGCTCCCGAAGATGACGGTCTGGGCGAAGATGCCGGGCAGCAGGAACTCGGCGTACCCGATCCCCTCGATCGGGATCGCACTTCCGAAGATGTAGCGGAAGAGCAGCACGAACATGATCGGCGAGAGGGTCGCGAACACGATCAGGTCAGGCACCCGCTTGACCTTGATCAGGTTGCGCTTGGTGATGACGATGCTGTCGCCCACGACGCGGGTCATCGCGCTCATCGGACGGTCTCCTTCGACTTCGACTTGGCGCCGCGGCCGGTTGCGACTGGCTCCTCGTCGGCTTCTGCGCGCGGATCGGCGGTTTGCTCCGCCGCGTGGCCGGTGAGGGTCATGAACACGTCGTCGAGATCAGGCCGGCGCAGACCGACGTCCACGATGGTGATCGGGCTGCCCTCCAGCCGAGCCAGCGCCGCGCGCAGGACATCGGCGCCGCCGGTGACCGGAACAGTCAGGCTGCGGGTCTGTTCGTTGATGATCGGCTCGTCGACGGCCAGCGCAGCCAGTTTCTCGCGAAGCTCGGGCAACTCTGCGGCGTGGCTGACCGTGAACTCCAGTCGTTCACCGCCGACCTGGGCCTTGAGCTCATCCGCCGTGCCGCGGGCAATCACCTTCCCCTCGTCGATGACAACGATGGAGTCGGCCAGCCGATCGGCCTCGTCGAGGTACTGGGTGGTCAGCAGGATAGTGGTGCCCTCGCCGACCAGTTCCTCGATGAACTCCCACATCCCCAGCCGGCTGCGCGGGTCGAGACCGGTCGTCGGCTCGTCCAGGAACAGGACGCGGGGCTGCGCGATCAAGGAGGCCGCAACATCGAGCCGGCGGCGCATCCCCCCGGAGTAGGTCTTGGCGATCCGCTTCCCGGCATCGGTCAGGTCGAAGCGCTCGAGCAACGCCGTTGCCCGGAACCGCGACTCGGACTTTCCGAGCTGATAGAGCCGGCCGATCATCTCGAGGTTCTCGAAGCCGGTCAGATATTCGTCCACCGCGGCGTACTGCCCGGTCAGACCGATCGTCGACCGTACGGCGTCGGCGTCGGCCACGACGTCCATCCCGAACACGCTGGCTCGGCCCTCATCGGCCTTGATCAGCGTGCTGAGCACCCGTACGGCGGTTGTCTTACCGGCACCGTTGGGTCCGAGCAGTCCCAAGACGGTGCCCTCGGGAACGCTGAAGTCGATGCCGGCCAGCGCGATCGTTTGCTTGTATCTCTTGACGAGGCCCTCGACCTCGATGGCTGCATTCACGACGGCAACGCTATAGATCGGGTCCGACACATTTCTTGGACGAATGCGACCCCGCCTGGCGCTTTCGCAGACGGCTACCGCATCTCGACGGGGTAGCCGGCAGAACGAAGGGCTTGGACGACCTCGGCCCGGTGGTCGGCTCCGCGGGTCTCCAAGGACAGCGAAACCTCGACCTCTCCGAGGTGCAGCCGCGATCCGGTTCGGGAGTGCTCCACCTCGCGCACGCTTGCGCCCAACTCGGCCACCACCGACAGCACTCTGGCCAGCGAGCCCGGCTGATCGGGCGCGCGCAGCCGTACCGACAGATAACGTCCGGCGGCGACCATGCCGTGTTCGATCACCCGCAGCATCAGGACCGGATCGACGTTCCCGCCGGAGAGCACGACGACAACCGGCGGCGCGAAGCCGGACGGGTTGTCCAGCACCGCCGAGACGCCAGCAACTCCAGCCGGCTCGACCAGGAGTTTGGCTCGCTCAAGACACAGCAGCAGCGCCCGCGACAGGGACTCCTCCGACACCGTGACGACGTCGTCCACGAGATCCCGGACATGGGCGAAGGTGAGCTCACTGGGCGTGGGTACGGCGATGCCATCAGCCATGGTGTCCATCGACTCCAATGTCACCGGTGATCCCTCGACGAGCGACGCGGGGAACGCGGCTGCCTCGGCGGCCTGCGCCCCGACGACACGGACGTCCGGACGCAAGCCCTTGACTGCGGCCGCGATTCCGGAGAGCAGGCCGCCGCCACCGGTGCAGACAACGATCGTGGCGACCTCGGGGCACTGCTCCAAGATCTCGAGGCCCACCGTCCCCTGCCCGGCGACGAGGTCGGGATGGTCGAAGGGGTGGATGAATACTGCGCCGGTCTCGGTGGCAAATGCCTTGGCGGCCTCCATCGGCCCGGCGATCGTGTGACCGACGAGGTGGACCTTGGCGCCGTACCCCCTGGTGGCCGCGAGCTTGGGCAAAGGGGCCGTGGTCGGCATGAACACCGTCGCTGACGCGCCAAGCAGGCTGGCCGCCAGCGCGACGCCCTGCGCATGGTTACCCGCGCTGGCTGCCACCACCCCCCGGGCGCGTTCCCCGTCGCTGAGCCGGGAGATCCGCAGGTAGGCCCCGCGGATCTTGAACGAGCCGGTGCGTTGTCGGTTCTCACACTTGAAGAACACCGGCCCGCCGACCTTGTCGCTCAGAACCCGAGAGGGCTCCATCGGGGTACGACGGACGATTCCTTCGAGCACCTCCGCAGCTGCCAGGATCTCGGGTACGCCGACCAGCCGCACTACGCCGTCCACGACTACGCATCCTTTCAGCCCACCACGTCCGCCCCGACGCGCCAGCTGCATCGGGTAGCCGTAAACCGTCGTGATCTTGACCTTTTTGCGGTTTCTGGCCGTCTTCAGCGGCGTGTCGCCACCATTAAGGTCAAGATCACCGCTTGTTGTCATGGAAAGCGTGCGGCGGCGTACCTTCGTCTGCGATGACTGACGCGCCAGCTGACACCACGGTCGGGGCTCTGCGTGCCACCGGTACCCGCTCCCTCGGCGTCAAGGAAGAAATCCGGGCCAACCTGTTGCGCCGGATCAGCGCAGGACTGCCAGCACTGCCGGGAATCGTCGGTTTCGACGACACCGTGATCCCCGAGGTCGAGCGCGCCTTGCTCGCTGGGCACGACTTCGTGCTGCTCGGTGAGCGCGGCCAGGGCAAGACCCGACTGATCCGCACACTGATCGGCCTGCTGGACGAGTGGACTCCCGTCCTTGCCGGCAGCGAGCTCAACGAGCACCCGCTCGCACCGATCTCGGTCTGGGGCATTCGTCAGATCGCTGACCTCGGCGACGACGCCCCGGTGACCTGGCTGCACCGGGAGCATCGATATGGCGAGAAGCTGGCCACGCCGGATACGAGCGTCGGTGACCTGATCGGCGACGTCGACCCGATCAAGGTCGCCCAGGGCCGGACCCTCGGCGATCCGGAGACCATCCACTTCGGGCTCATCCCGCGCACCAACCGGGGCATCTTCTCGATCAACGAACTGCCCGATCTGGCCGAGCGGATCCAGGTCGCACTGCTCAACGTGCTGGAGGAACGCGACATCCAGGTGCGTGGCTATCGCCTGCGGTTGCCGTTGGACCTGCTCCTGGTGGCCAGCGCCAACCCGGAGGACTACACCAACCGCGGCCGGATCATCACCCCGCTCAAGGACCGCTTCGGTAGTGAGGTGCGTACGCACTACCCGCTCGAACTCGACGACGAGATCGCGCTGGTCGGCCAGGAGGCGATGCTGTCCTGGGCCGAGGACCTGGACCTGGCCCGCCCGCTGATCCCCGATCACATCGTCGAAATCGTCGCGCGGTATGCCCGCCTGGTCCGGGAGAGCCAGCACGTCGACCGGCGCTCGGGGGTCAGTGCCCGGTTCGCGATCGCGGCAGTGGAGACGATGGCGGCCTCGGCCGTACGCCGGGCCGCACTGACCGGTGAGGACCGCGCGGTCGCGCGGGTCTGTGACCTGCCGAGCGCACTGCCCGCCGCCCGCGGCAAGGTCGAGTTCGTTGATGCCAGCGGCGAGGACGAGGGAGAGCGGGAACTGGAGATCCTCGCCCACCTGCTGAGACGGGCGACCGCGGAGACGTTCCGTGCCCGGCTGGCCGGGGTGGACCTGTCTGGGCTGCAGGACCACTTCGCAGAGGGGCAGACCGTCGACTCCGGGGAACTGGTGGCTGGGGCAGCGCTGCTCGCCCAGTTCGGACCCTTACCAGGTCTGGCCGAGCTCCTCACCGCCCTCGGAGTGACCGAGAGCGAGGACCTTCCCGACCAAGCCGCGGCGGCCCTCGAGTTCGCGTTGGAAGGTCTCTATCTCACCCGGCGATTGGCCAAGGACGTCGACGGTCCGCGCACCCTGTACGGCGGCTGAGTCTGATGCGGAGGCGGTATCGGTACGGCGCGTGGCAGGGCGGTCCCGACCCGCTGGCCGAGCCCTACGACGTCGCCATTGCGGTCGATGCGCTGGGCGATTCCGTGCTGTCGGGCGAGAGCACGAGTGAAGCGCTGCGTCGGTTGATGCGGGCCGGCTCGGCCGGACGTCGTGGCCTGGATGCGTTGCGGGACATGGTCCGGGAGCGATTGCGCCAGGCCCGTGCCCGCGGCGCCATGGACGGAACGCTGCGCGAGGTTCAGCGATTGCTCGACGAGGCGCTGCACGCCGAGGAGCAGACCCTGGAGTATGACCCCCGTCCGGAGGCTCGGCTGGCGGAGTCCGAGCTGGCCTCGCTGCCTGACGACACCGCTGGTGCGGTACGCGCATTGGCCGATTACGACTGGTCCAACCCGCAGGCGCGGGAGAAGTACCAGGAGATCCAGGACCTGTTGCGCCGGGAGGTGTTGGACAGCTCCTTCCAGAAGATGCGCGAGGCGTTGACCAACCAGGGCGACCAGGGCGGGATCGATCCGGAACGCTTGCACGAGATGATCTCCGAGCTCACCGACCTGATCCAGTCACACAACCGCGGCGAGGACACCACCGAGGCGTTCGAGCAGTTCATGGAGCGGCACGGAGATGCCTTCCCGGACAACCCGAGCAACACCCAGGAACTGATCGACTCACTCGCCCGTCAGGCGGCAGCGCAACAGCGGATGCTGGCCGGAATGAGCCGGGAGCAACGGGTCGAACTTGCGAACCTCATCTCCGACACCTGGGACCAGCTCGGCCTCGGCGACGAAATCGGGGCCCTGAACGACGAATTGCGGCGCGCCCGACCGGATCTGCGCTGGGACCGCGGTTCGGTTCCGGACGGAGCGGAGTCGCTGGGCCTCGGTGACGCAACCGCTGCCGTACGGGACCTGGCCGACCTCGAAGCCCTGTCTCGCGCCCTGTCCCAGGACTATCCCGGAGCAGATCTGAGCGACATCGACGCGCATGCTCTCGAAAATGCCTTGGGCCGCAACGCCGCCGATGATCTCGACGCCCTTCGCGAACTGGAGTCCGAGCTCGAGGACCAGGGCTGGCTCAATCGTTCGGCCGGCAAACTCACGTTGTCCCCCAAGGCGGTACGCCGGATGGGAGCAACTGCGCTGCGCCGGGTCTTCGGCCGGCTGTCAGAGGGGCGACGCGGGCAGCACGACATCACCGCAACCGGTCCGTCCGGTGAACTCACCGGATCTTCGCGTCCCTGGGCCTTCGGAGACGAGCAGCCCATCGACGTGGTCGAGACCGTGCGGCGGGCGGTGCTTCGTACGGCAGGAGAGCGACCGGATCTCAGCATCGGCATGGACGCGCTGGAACCGGATGATCCCGCCGTACGTCGGAAGAGCGTGCCGATCGCGGTGGACGACGTGGCAGTGGTGGAGACCGAGCGACGCTGCAGCGCCGCGGTGGCGTTGTTGGTCGACCTCTCCTACTCCATGGCACTGCGCGGTACCTGGCCGGAGGCCAAGTCCACGGCGTTGGCTCTGCATACCCTGGTCACTACGAAGTTCCCGCAGGATGCGATCCAGATCATCGGATTCGCCAGCCGGGCCCGGGAGATCTCGGCGGCAGACCTCGCCGACCTCGACGTGGACACCTTGCAGGGTACGAACCTGCAGCACGGGCTGATGCTGGCCCGGCGATTCCTGGCCCGGCACCGGGACAGCGAGCCGATCATCATGATCGTCACCGACGGCGAGCCGACTGCGCACCTCACCGGGGATGGCCGGGCGATGTTCTACTGGCCGCCGCTGCCGGAGACCATCGCGCTGACGATGGCCGAGGTCAGCCGGTGCACTCGGCTCGGAGCCCAGATCAACGTCTTCGCCCTCGATCCCGATCCGAGTCTGATCCACTTCGTGGACACCCTCGCCCGGCAGGCTGGTGGTCGGCTGTTCCAGCCCGATCCAGCACACCTGGGCGAGTACGTGGTCGCCGATTACCTGGACGCCCGGCGCGGCAGGCGGGCACGATCGGCATGAGCGCCGACATCGATTCCGGGCTGTGCGCCGTCGGGCGCGGCCGGGCCGGTGATCCCACCGTGACCCGCTCCAGCGCCGAGGAGACCGCGGCACTGCGCCGAGCCGTCCTGCGACCGAACCTCAGCATCCAAGAGATGGCCATGGCCGGAGACCAGAATCCGGACACGGCCTACCTCGCCGTACGGGCACCCGGCTGCGACCGGGCCGTTCTCGGCTGCGTACGCCTGGAGCCAGTGTCCTGTCCGTGGCCAGAAGCACTCCAAGCACCAGCGCGAGCCGCCTGGCAGTTGCGCGCCATGGCTACCGATCCTGCCGTTCGTGGGAGCGGACTTGGCCGGCTGCTCGTCGAGTCCGCCATGGAACACGTGAGTCAGCGGGGCGGCGACCTGATCTGGTGCAACGCTCGGGTCGGCGCCGAACAGTTCTACTTCCGGCTGGGATTCCGCCCGGTCACCGCGCCTTTCCAGATGCCCGACGTCGCCGAGGATCACGTGGGCATGGTGCGCAGGGTGCTACAGAGTGAGCGGCCAGGCGAAGCTCAGCGAACTGGCTCGGGGCAGGAATGAGTTACCGGACCTGGCCGGCGGCTCTGCTCGCCGGCGCGTCGCTGGCCACAGCGGGCCTGGTCGTCGGTGACCATGTCGTGGCCAGCAGCGACCGGTGCCTCGATGCGGCCGGCTGGTTCACCGCCAGCCCGGTGGCCTGGACTCAGATTCCTGGCCTGGCTGACAGCGGCGAGAAGCCAGCCGCCGGGTCGGGCAAGGTCGACGTCGGTGCCCCAGTCTCTGTTGACCCGGCGAGCCAGTCCCGAAACCAGCGGGATACCGGCCACGATCAGATCAGTGGCTGCCTGGACCTGGAACGGATCGAGGTCCCCCCTCCGGTGCCTGCTCCCGATGGCCGCACCTGAGCGATCCCGACCGAGTGAAGGACGCCTTGTGCCAATAGGTTCGATACAAGGCGTCCTTCACTCAAATCATGGCTTGATCGAGGTCGGCGATCAGGTCGTCGATGTCCTCGATGCCGACACTGAGCCGCACCAGCGAAGGCAGGACCTGCAGCGGGGAGTTGGCCGCCGAGGCATGCGTCATCCGGCCTGGGTGCTCGATCAGCGATTCCACCCCACCCAATGACTCGGCCAGAATGAAGACCTTTGTCCGAGAACAGATGTCGAGGGCCGCACTTTCTCCACCAGAAGCGAGAAACGACACCATCCCGCCGTACCCGCGCATCTGGCGTGCTGCGATGTCGTGACCGGCATGAGTCGGTAGTCCGGGATAGAGCACCGACTCGATGGCCGGATGTCCAGACAGCCAGTCGGCGATCCTGCGGGCATTGGCGCAGTGCCGTTCCATCCGTACGCCGAGAGTCTTGATGCCGCGCAACACGAGCCAGGAGTCAAAGGCGCCGGGCACAGCACCGATCGCGTTCTGGGCGTACCCGAGTTCGGCGCCGAGCCCGGCATCGGCCACAACCACAGCACCGCCGACGACATCGGAGTGGCCACCGAGGTACTTCGTCGTCGAGTAGACCGCTGCGTCGGCGCCGAGTGCCAGCGGACGCTGGAGGTACGGCGAGGCGAAGGTGTTGTCCACCACCAGCCGGGCTCCCCCGCCGTGAGCGATGTCGGCCAGGGCGCCCACATCGGCGATGGACAACAACGGATTGGTCGGCGTCTCGCACCAGATCAGTCGGGTATTCGGCTGCAGCGCAGCACGGACCGCGGCCAGGTCACTGAGGTCGACGGGCGTGTGCTCGACGCCCCAGCCGGACAGGACTCCGTTGAACAGCCGGTACGTCCCGCCGTACGCGTCGGCCGGGATGACCACGTGATCGCCAGGCCGGCACATCGTGCGTACCAGGGTGTCCTCGGCCGCCATTCCAGAGGCGAAGGCCAGGCCCCGCACGCCACCGTCCAGGGCCGCAAGACAAGTCTCCAGCGCTGTACGGGTGGGATTCCCGGTCCGGCTGTACTCATATCCCGAGCGCAGCCCACCGACCCCGTCCTGGGCATAGGTGGAGGTCTGGTGGATCGGGACGACGACCGAGCCGGTCACCGGATCGGGCTCCTGCCCCGCATGGATGGCGGCAGTCTCGAACTTCATTGGGCCGAGGCTAACCACCTGGCCGACAACGGTGGACAACGCCAGCGGACGACGACCGGCGGTCCCTAGCCTGAGCGCTGAACATTCGGTGTGATTCCTAGCGAAGGGGGCGCATGGCCAACGGACACAGTCGGGTGACAGTCGTCAGCCCGGACCGGCGGGTCGATCTCTCACTGCCCGGTTCGGTGCCGGTGGGTGATCTGATGGCCCGCCTGTTGGACCTGTGCACCGACCACCACGACCGCACGCGGGCGCTGACCTGGATGCTGCGCCCGATCGGTGGCACGGGGCTGGCTTGGTCGAGCAGCCTGGACTCGGCCCGGGTTCGCGACGGGGCGATCCTCGAACTGTGCCCCCGGACCAGCGCTGCCGCGCAGAACAGCGTGGAGGACGTCCGGGATGCCACCGAGGACGCCGTCGACCAAACCGTGGGGACCTGGCGTCGTCAGGACACCACGACGATGGCCGTGCTGATCCTGGCCGTTCTCGCCGGAATCGTCCTGGCCCTGCCGAGCCTGTGGGCAACCTCGTCGGGCAGCGGCGTTCCGATGGCTATCACAACGGCGGGAGCGTTGCTGTGGGCTTGTCTGTCGGCTGCCCGACGTGAGTTGACCGTCGCCGCACACATCTTGTTGGCAATCGGTCTGGCCTGGATCGGTGCGCTCGTCATCGTTGCGACTGCGCCTGGCGCCCTGGTCACGGATCCGCCGACCTCGGCCACAAGGGCGGCTCTGGCCGGTGCCGCCATCCTCGGCAGCGCAGCACTCGTGGCTCGAGCGGTGCCTGGGCTTGCTGCATGGACGGCTGCTGCGGCCGTGGGCTTCGGCGCTGCACTCGGCTGGGTCGGCACGGATCTGGTCGGACGATCCGTCGACGAGGCCATCGCGGTCGGCACCGTGCTGGGCATCCTGACCCTGGGTGTTCTGCCCCGCGCCTGCCTGGCGGCCGGCGGCCTTGCCGGTCTCGACTACATGGTCCGCACGCACGGTGGTCTCGATCCGGGCACCGTTGTGGCGACGTTCGCCAGGTCTCGAGCGCTGCTGACCGGAGCGCTGCTCGCCACCGCCGGACTCACCGCCGCAGGGGCGATCCGGCTCGAGTGGGCGGGTTCGTCGGTGCAGGTGGCGCAGGCGGCCGCGATCGCCTGCTGCCTGATCCTGCGGGCCCGCGCTTTCACCCAGTTCCTGCATGTGCTGACCCTCGTGCTGGCCGGAGTCACCGCGGTGTTGGTCCAGCTGACCGCGGACCTCCTGGGCGGGCAACCCCGGCTCAGCACGGTCGCCGCCCTCGGTCTAAGCCTGATCTGGGCTGGCGTACTCGCGCACGGCGGCGTGTCCGCACGCAACGACGTCGCCGGCGCCCGAAGTCGCCGACTTCTCGACGTCGCCGAGGCACTGGCCGTTGCCACCCTGATCCCACTCATGGCCGCCAATCTGGCTGTGTTGCACTGGGTTAGCGAGCTGGTGAACTGAGCTGTGCAGCAAGCACTTCCAGATCAAGGCGGGTCCGGGCCGGCCCATGCGCGAACGCGACCTTTCCGAGGGGCGGAGGCATCCACTCACTCACTGGTAGGGGGCAGGGACTGGGGACCTGTCCAGGACTGGCGACGGCTTCTCAGCGCGATCCGGCGTGGTCTGTCGACCTATGGGGCCGCGGCCGTCGCCCAGGGCCAGCACGCGAGCGCCACAGCCCTGCGATCGCGTCAGGTCCGGCCACGGCGAATCGCGGTCATCGGGAGCACCGGGGGGGTCGGTACGACGACCGTGGCCGCGCTGCTGGCCAGCGTCCTGGCTGCAGCCAGAGATGACCAGACGCTGCTGCTCAGCATGCACAGTGACGGCTGTGACGTCACCGCCCGGCTGGGAATCCCGCATGCTCCCAGCGTCACCGAGGTCCTGGCCGGGTTGCGCCGGCACGGGCTGATCCCACCCACTCCGGTGACTCGTTCCGGGCTTCGAGTGCTGTCGGCGCCACCGCCGGGCAGCACCGCCGTCGAGTCCGGGCTGGCCGGGCTCCTCGACGTCGCGGCCTCGGGGCACGCCAGCGTGGTGGTCGACGCCGGTGTCGCGAGTCGGATCGGCGAGTTCACCACATTCGCCGAGCTCTTCGACACCGTCGTCCTGGTCTGCGCAACGTCAGCGGATGCCGTCGCAGCGACGACCGCGGTCCTTGCCAGGTGGCGGGCACAGCTACCCGCCCGGACCGGAACCCGCCTGATCCTGATGCCGGTTCGGAGCCGAGCTGGCACCGGCCGGAATGGGTCCGATGCTGTCGCGCTACTTCTGGCCGACGGGGCCCCGGTGCACGTGATGGGCCACGATCGGGATCTGGCGCGCGGGGCAACAATCGCCCTGAGCACGGTCTCCGGCCCGAGCCTGACCACAGCCCTCGAACTCGGCGCCGACATCATGGGCCACCGCTGACCGCCACGACCCGCAGTCCAGACTCGCGGTGATCATGAGCACCCCAGGTGGAGCTGGACTGCACCTCCCGCGCTCACGATCAAGAACACCGGCTGCCTGGGAAGGGCGCAGCGCAGGGCCGGCAGCTCAGGCGGGTTCGGTCCACGCGATCTGGACCTGCTGCGGTGCCATGCCCCGGCGGGCCAGCAGTGCCCTCCCAGGGGGCAGCCGCAACGAGGCGACACCGGCGACCAGCCGGCCCTCGGTCCGGTCCCCGGAGAACAGCAGCCCAGGTCCGCCGAGGTCGTTCAGCGCCTGGGTGACCGGCTCGAATATCGCCCGCGAGGCTCCGCCGGTACGGCGTGCGGTGACCACATGCAGGCCCACGTCTCGACCCTGGGGCAGGTACTCGGTCAGCATGGCCAGCGGATTTCCCGCGGCTGTGGTGACCAGGTCGTAGTCGTCGACGAGGACGACGATCTCGCGGCCGCTCCACCAGGTTCGCGCCCGCAGTTGATCCGTGGTCACGTCCGGTCCAGGCAACCGCTGAGCCAGGCCCTGGCAGACCTCGGCCACGGCCTGCCGGACCCCAGCGGCACTGGTGCAGTACGCGAGCAGGTGCTCGGGTGCCACCAGGCCGAGATGTGCCCGGCGGTAGTCGACAAGGACGATTCCGAGTTCCGCCGGCGATCGAGCGTATGCCAGTTGGCGCAGGAGCGTGCGCAGGAAGGCGGACTTGCCCGACTGAGCCTCGCCATAGACCTGCAGGTGCGGATCGGTGCCGAACAGGTCGATCCGGACGGGCGAAAGATCGCGCTCGGAGAGTCCGACCGACAGGGCGCCGCTCCGGCCGGCCGGCAGCTGAACGGGATCCTGGGAATCGATCAGCTCGGACAGCGTCAGCAGGAACGGAAGTACCCGCACCGGGCTCACACCGGCTCCCGGCCAACGGCGACACACCAGGCCTACCAGATGGTCGACCCCGGCGGGCAGATCGTCGAGGGTCGCAGCGCCGTCGACCCGAGGCAGGGCGATCTGGACGAAGTTTCCGCCTGGCACCAGCGCCCGGCCGGGGACATCGGCGGGCATCGATGCCGCCAACTGCCGGTCGATCGCTGAATCGAAGGCGTCGGTGAGCCGCAATTCGATCCGACCCGGTAGCGCAGCAGCCAGCCGCATCCGAACGTGAGAACCGGCCGAGGCCGACAGCACGGTGTGCACGCCGAGGGAGGGGCCGCGATTGGCAATCGTCATGACCTGGTCCTCGACGTCGGGTTCGGCCTCGCGAAGCGCAGCCCAACCGTCGATCACCAGGAAGACATCGCCGAGCACGCCGTCGGGCAACGATCCGGCCCGCCGGGCGCGCCGCAGGCTGTCGGCTCCGTCCCAGCCGTACTGGCTCATCAGCCGCTCGCGAACGTCCAGCATCGCCAGGACGTCGGCAACGGTTCGGCCTACTCGATCCGGGTCCGAACGGGTGCAGGCACCGGCGACATGCGGCAGTCCCTCCAGCGCGGCCAGTGAGCCGCCGCCGTAATCCAGGCAGTAGACGGCCACCTCGCCGGGCCGATACCGCAGCGCAAGGGAGCAGATCAACGTCCGCAGCAGGACGCTCTTGCCCGATAGGGCGCCACCCACGATCAGCAGGTTCCCCTGTGCGCCGGCGAAGTCCCAGACCAGTGGAACCTGACGTTGCTGCCCGGGTCTGTCCTCGAGGCCCAGCACCGCGCTGACCTCCGGCCCATCGGCTGGTGCGGCGCCGGCGCCGACGCCGCTCTCTACCCGTTCCGAAGATCCCCCGGGCACCGCATCCAGGGCCAGCAGACGGGGCAGCGGTGCGATCCAGACCTGTCGCGCTCGAGCAGCTCCGGTTGCCGACAGCCGCTGGACTGCCACGTCGAGGATCGTCGGCGTCGTGGCGGTCGCGGACGGATCCTGCCGCGCTGCCGCGGTCAGGTCCACCATCGCGTCGAGCTGCCCGGCCGCTGTGAGGGCGGTGGAGATGTCGGCGAGCGTGCTGAAGGCCACGATCGGTGTGACCGTACGGACCTCGGTGGTGGGCCCGCGATAGGGCGCGGACACCAGTGCTGCCTTGAACCGATCGAAGACGGTTGTGTCGACCTTCAGAAAGCCGGAGCCGGGTTCCGGCGGCAGGTGGTAGGCATCCGGGACGCCAAGGGCCTCACGGCTTTCGGACTCACTGAAGGTCCGCAGGCTGATCCGGTACGACAGATGCGATTCCAGGCCGCGGATCTTGCCCGCATCCAGGCGCTGGGTGGCCAGGAGTAGATGAACCCCGATCGAGCGACCGATCCGGCCCACGGCGAGGAACAGCTCGGCGAAGTCCGGTCGGGCGGCGAGTAATTCAGTGAACTCGTCGATGATCACCAGCAGGTGCGGCATCGGCTCCAGCTCGCCGGCACCGGCCCCTTGCTCGAGGAGACCGGCATAGGCCTGCAGGTTGGCAAGGTTGCCGGCCTCGGCGAGCATCCGCTGCCGGCGGGTCAGTTCGCCGTACAAGGCATCCCGGAAGCGTTGGACCAGACCGGGATCGGCGGCGAGGTTGGTCACCATGCCCGCCATGTGCGGCAGATCGGAGAACCCGGCGAACGTCGCGCCGCCCTTGAAGTCGACGAGCAGCAGGGCCAGCTTGTCCGGCGGGTGACCGATGACCAGCGAGGTGACCATCGTGCGCAGCATCTCGCTTTTCCCCGAACCGGTGGCCCCGACGACCAGACCATGCGGCCCCATGCCGCCATGCGCGCTTTCCTTGAGGTCGAGGTACACCGGCTGCCCGTGCGGCCCGATCCCGACTGGCACCCGCAGGAAGTCCCGAGCCGAACCCGGTCGCCAACTCCGGTCGGGATCGAGCCGGGCCACGTCCGAGACACCGAGAATGTCCTGAAGCCCCACCTTCGACGTGAGGACGTCGCTGCCGTCGTCCTCGGCCAGCCGACAGGGAGCCAGCGACCGGCCCAGCGCGGTCACCGACGGCACGTCGAGCTCGTCGAGGGTCCGTACGACCATGCCGTCGGCGCTCCATGACGCTCCCTCGAGCACAGCACCGAGGCGCGACCCGGCAAGGGGGTCCGCTTCCACGGTGAGCCGGGCATCCACCTGCTCCGGCTCCTCTCGCCGATGCGCCACCAGATTGATCACATGGATTCCGAGGTCGCTCGGTGAGCGACTGGACCCCGCGTCGAAATGTGTTGCGCCGTACTGAAACTCCCCGTCCACGACCACGACCAGGTGACGCACACCACGACCCGGCGGTCTGCCGCCGCGACGTTCGGAGTCGGCCCGACGAAGGTCAAGGTCGTCGCCGATCCGAGCCCACAGCTCCTGAACCGACGTCGTCACGAGCAGGTCGTCGGCCTTGCCACCCTCGACCGTTGAGCCGATTCCTGCTGATCCACTGCCCCCATTGATGTTGTGCGGCAACCACTTCGCCCACTCCCAGAAGTCAACCAGCGGCGCCGCTCGAACGACCGCAACCCGAAGATCGTCGGGCGGGTGCACGGCCACGAGTTGGCCGATGACCGCACGGGCCAGGGCACGGGTGGCTCGGCGATCTCCTACGACGCTGAGGTAGCCGATCTCGGCCAGAGGGACGGTGATCGGTTGGTCGCTGAGCGCGGCGTATCTATCAACCAGGCTCTCGGCCGCAGACAGGCAGACCGGGTCGTAGGTGACCAGCGGGTTGGCTCGATCCACCTGGACGCTGAGCGTGCGCGCCAACGGGGTCGCCCCCGTACCGAGACGTATCTCGAGGAAGTCCGGGTCACCGGGGCGGCGCTCCCATCGCCGTGCCGGGAGGCGGGCGATGTCGAGCAGCTCATCGGGGGCCGGATGACGCAGTGCGGCCCGGACACGTTGCAGCGCGGCGGCCTCGCGAGCCGAGCGTCGCATGCCCTCGAGGTAGTCGAGATAGCGCTCCCGATTGGCGCGCTGCTTGCGCCGGGCGCTGGACCGGGTTCCGACGAACAGCACGATCCCGAGTCCGACCGAGACCACCATGAACAGCAGGCCGGCGGCGGCGAACAGCGGACGGTCCTGGTTGGTCAACGTGATCAGCAGAGATCCGGATCCGGAGACCAACGGCATCACGAGCATGGCGAGGTTGGTGGACCCGCTCTGTTGCTCGCTCTGCTGGGGCGGCGCAGCCAGGACGAGTGGGTCGTCGTCGCCCGCAGGGGAGGCGAGTTCGAGCGGCGCGGGACGGCGTACGAGGACGGTGCTCACCTCAGCGCCCGCCGGTTACCCAACGTGGCGCGAGCCGGAGACGAGCCACATGCGAGCCGCGGCGGCACCAGCTCAGACCGGCCAGGGCTGGAATCGTTCGGCGTTGCCACGATCGGTCCGGGCTGCGGCCTGCCCTCCTGCTGCGGCGCTCGCACCGACGTCCTGCATGTGCGCGCGCAGCCGGACCAGATCGTAGACGTGCGTCTCGCAGAACATCGAGACGCCGGTGACCACCGGCGGCTCGACGACGGCATCTGACACTCCGGTGACGACCGAACGGAAGTCGATGTCGATCGCCTCGTACTGCTCGGCGGCGGTCGCGGCGTTGACCGCGGCCCGGGCCGCCTCACCGGTCGAGACTCCGATCTCATCCCGATCACCCATTCTGCATTCCTCCCGTGTATCGACCAGCCGCCAGACGAAAGACCCAGTGCTGGCGGATGGAATCTAGGCAGTTGGCCGGCTCCACGCTGCGGTTGTCCACAGCTCGATCGCCACATCGGCGCGGGCCGGTCACCTCGGTGGAGTTGTCCACAGGTTCGGTCGGCCAACCACGGCGGTAGGCCCTACGCACCTAGCCTCGGCGCTGATCGAGGCCGCTCTCCCGCCACCGCAGGCGAATCCCGGCGGCCCCGTCAGGAGGATGATCATGAGCGCCGACTTCGTCGGACTTGCCGAGGCCAACGCCCTCGGCAGGGGAGGTACCGAGCTGGACAGCAGCGCAACTGCGCTGTTCGGCAGTCTGCAGGGGCTCGTCAGTGAGCTCGAAGCGGACAGTCAGGCCATGCAGGGGTCCTCCCTGCAGGCTTTTGCCCGCGTGAAGCAGGAGCTGTTCGCCCGCTTCCAAGAGTTGGTGGCCTTCTGCCGGGCCAACGGCATGAACCTCAATGCGGCCCAGACCCAAGTAGATGCCACCGACCTTGCCGGGTCGGAACAGTTCGCTGCCGTCGGCTCCATGGTCGACGGGATCACCTCCCGGATGTCCCACGGCTGACCCTGCCACTTACACCGCCAAACCCGTTGCACACAAGACGACACAAGGAGCACAAGATGAGTTGGGACGTGTACGGAAACGTCGGCTTGCTCAATGACCTGGCCGACACGCAACAGGACTTCCACAACCGGTTCCAGGGAGTCATGAACTCGATCGACACCGTCGCGCGGGAGACTCTCGGGCAGTGGGACGGTGCCGGTCAGGCCGGATTCACCCAGACGTCGGCAGAGTACGAACGCCTGCACACCGCCGTCCAGTCCGCCTTCTCACGGCTGATCGCCAGCACGCACGAGTCCGCGGACTCCTACGGGCGGCTGACCCACCACCTGCACGGCCTGTTCGACTGAGCTGACATCCGGCACCCCCGCCATGGACATGCCGGTCAGTCACGGATCGGAGGCCAGCTCCGGCATTCCGCCGAGCCGGGGAACCTCCGGCTCGCTGGAGCTGGCCAACTCACTTGGCATCGATCCGGAGCGGCTGTTGCTCGACGCGGCGGCGCTGCGGCGCCGGCAGCTGTGCGCAGCGTTCCTGCATGGCTCGACGCGGTCCTGGCGAGTACGTCGTCGAATCTGGCCGGCTGCGGTCGCGGGGCTGCTGATAGTGGCCCTCACGATCGCGGCACTGGCGGTGGCAGCGGCCTTCGCCGCGCAGCAGAAGATCGACGACGAGCGTCGGAGCCAGTCAATACAGTGGAAGGTGATCGACGCGCAGCGCCCATGAGGCGTGTGCAGTCATTCGACATCGAGCCGGGAGCGGACCATCTACGGATCGATCGAGGTATGCGACCGAGAAGGCGGTCCGGCCGATGCTCGACGGCCTGCACGGTGTCGGGCTCGGCTACATCTCCCTCGGTCAGCTGCTCAGGACGCTGTCCGGTGGTGAGCGGCAACGGCTCAAACTGGCGATCGACATGGCGAACTCGACCGAGACCTACGTCCTCGACGAACCCACCACAGACCCGCACATGCACGACGCCGACAACCTGATCGTACTGCTATGCCGGCTGGTGGACCGTGGCCGAACGGTGGGCCCGTCGGCTGGAGCCGGTGGAGACGTGACTAGAGATCGTTGGCGAGGTAGCCCAGCACGTCCTGGCGAGTCAGCACACCGCGCGGCTTGCCGTCGTCGAGCACTACAGCCGCGTCACGTCCCTTGAGGACGGCGAGCAGCTCGGCCACCGGTTCACCGGCCCCGACCTGGGGCAGCGGTGGACCCATGTGCGCCTCGAGCTTGTCGGTCAGGCCGGCCCGACCGGTGAACAGAGCATCGAGGAGATCACTGTCGACCACCGAACCGACGATCTCGGCCGACATCACCGGCGGCTCGGACAGCACGACTGGCACCTGGGAGACGGCGTACTCGCGCAGGATGTCCACCGCCTCGCGTACGGTCTCGTTCGGATGCACGTGGACGAGTTCGGGCAGCGAACCGGCCTTGGCGAGCAAGACGTCGCCGATCGTCGTCTGGTCAGACCCGCGGGCCAGGAATCCGTAGTCGGCCAGCCAGTTGTCGTTGAAGATCTTCGACAGGTAGCCGCGGCCGGAGTCCGGGAGCAGCACCACGACGAGGTCCCCAGCGGCTGCCTGCTGTGCAACCCGCAGCGCAGCGGCCGCGGCCATCCCGCATGATCCGCCGACCAACAAGCCCTCCTCGCGCGCCAACCGCCGGGTCATGGCAAAGGAGTCCCGGTCGGAGACCGCCAGGATCTCGTCTGGGACGTCCGGGTCGTAGGCCCTCGGCCAGAAGTCCTCGCCGACCCCCTCGACGAGATAGGGCCGCCCCGTACCGCCGGAGTAGACAGAGCCCTCCGGATCGGCGCCGATGATCCGGACCCGACCGTCGGAGACCTCCTTGAGGTAGCGCCCCGTGCCGCTGATCGTTCCGCCGGTGCCGACGCCGGCCACGAAATGGGTGATCGCTGCGTCGGTCTGCTTCCAGAGTTCCGGACCGGTCGTCTCGTAGTGCGACTGGCCGTTCATCGGGTTGGAGTACTGGTCGGGCTTCCACGCCTGCGGGGTCTCGCGAGCCAGTCGATCCGAGACCTTGTAGTACGACTCCGGGTGATCCGGCGGGACGGCAGAGGGGCAGACGACCACCTCGGCGCCGTACGCGCGCAGTACGTTGACCTTGTCGTCGGACACCTTGTCCGGACAGACGAAGATGCACCGGTAACCGCGCTGCTGGGCGACCAACGCCAGCCCGACTCCGGTGTTGCCGCTGGTGGGTTCGACTATGACCCCGCCCGGAACGAGCGCTCCGGAGGCCTCTGCGGCATCGATCATCCGTACCGCGATCCGGTCTTTGACCGAACCGCCGGGATTGAAGTACTCGATCTTGCCCGCAAGTTGCGCAGGGGCACTGGCACCGATCCGGCTCAGCCGGACCACTGGGGTGTTTCCGATCAGATCGACCACACTGTCGACGAAACGCACAGCCCACACCCTACGGCCGCCGACATCGCTCTTCGAGGCGAGCCCGGCAGGACTAACCTCGACACAGTGATGGGGATGAACGGCACTGCGCGTCGCGTCGGTCTCGGCACCTTGATCACCATGGGCGGTATGGGGGCGGTTGCCGGTGGTCTGATCAGCCTGATCATGTCGCAGTCACGTTCGGCGCGTCGGGTCGTCGAGGAGCGCAGCCCGATCTTTGGGCCGCCAACCGGAGACGGTGTCTATGGTGATTTTCAAGGTCCCCCGATCCAGATCGCCTTGCTGGGTGATTCCAGTGCGGTCGGCCTGGGCGTGGACTCGACCAACGAGACTCCCGGCGTGCTGATCGTCAGCGCCCTGAGTGAGTTGGCGGCGCGACCAGTGAACTTCACCCGGCAGGCCTGGATCGGGGCGGAGTCCCGTGATCTCGGCGCCCAGGTTCGGATGGCCCTCGACGAATCGCCGGACCTGGATCTTGCCCTGATCATGATCGGCGCCAACGACGTCACCTCTCGGACCCGGCCCTCTGTGTCGGTCCGTTTCCTGTCCGAAGCGGTCACCCGGCTCAGCGAGACCGGATGCGAGGTCGTCGTGGCCACCTGCCCGGATCTCGGCACGATCCGGCCGATTCGCCAGCCACTGCGGTTCATCGCCCGGCGGTGGAGCCGCCAACTGGCGGCTCTGCAGACCGTGGCAGTGGTCGAGGCCGGCGGTCGTACAGTCTCCCTCGGGGCGATTCTCGGCCCAACGTTCGCCCGCGATCCGCGGATGTTCAGCGTCGACGAGTTCCACCCCTCGGCCGAGGGGTACGCCGCTGCCGCCGCGGTCCTGCTGCCGACGGCCGCAGCCGCCCTAGGACTATGGCCGGAAACCGGCCAGCCCCGCGACCGCGCCTTCGGTAAGGAACGGGTCACCTCGGTCGAGCACGCCGCACTCCGGGCGGCCGAACGCGCCGGGACCGAGGTGTCGCAGGCCGATGCGGATGCTCCCGTCTCCTCGGGCTGGGCACGCTTGCGCAGACGTCGACCGTTGGCCATGGTCGAGGCCGAGGACTGCATCAAGGCCGATACTCCGGAACAGGTAGGTCACCGATGAGCCGAGAGGGCGGGAGCATCGCAGCGAGCGCCAGCGAGCGAGGAGCGGACCGACCGGTGAGCGCAGCGAGCGAGGCGGGAAAACTATGAGCCGAGAGGGCGGGAGCCAGCGATGAGCCGGCGACGACACGGGATTGCCGGACGCCTTGCCCGAGCGGGAGCCGGAGCAATCGCGGGCGGCGCGGGGGCTGCCGGAGCGCTACTGGCCGGGCAGTTCATCGCCGCGGCCCGTCGCGACCCAACCGCTTTGTCCGATCCGCCGCCGATCACCGGAACCTTCGGGATCAGCGCCGACCCGCCGCTGCGGCTGGCCGTCCTCGGCGACTCGACGGCCGCCGGGTATGGCGTGAGTCGGGTGGAGCAGAGCGTTCCGGGGCAGCTGGCAGCGCGGCTGGCCGCCGCCGGCTGGCGAGTGGAGCTGTCCGGCTTCGCGATTGCCGGATCTCGTACGGGTGATCTCGGTCCCCAGGTCTCGCGGGCACTACTCAGCCGCCCAGATCTGGCCGTACTGGTCATCGGCGCCGACGATGCACTGCGCCTGACCCGCTCGCGCTCGGTGTCCTACGGGGTGGTCGACGCGGTCCGCCGGTTGCGCGACCACGGGGTGCCGGTCGTCGTCGGAACAGCCCCGGACCTTGCGGCGGCCCGAGGCCTGGGCCAGCCGCTGAGGATCGTGGCCGGATGGCGGTCGCGGCGGGTTGCCAAGCTGCAGCTGAGCGCGACCCGTGCTGCCGGTGGTCTGCCTGTGGATCTGGCCAAGGAGTGCGGGCCGGTCTTCCGGGCCGATCCCGGTCTGCTGTCCGACGACGGTTGGCATCCGTCCGTTGACGGGGCTCGCATCTGGGTCGACGCCTTGGAGCCGATGATGCTCGATGCCGCCGGATCCCCTGCCACTTACTGATCTGCCCGGGCGTGAGGCCCACTCCTGGGGTCGGCCCTCAGCCCGGGCCTGGACGCTAGCCTGATGTCGGCTGCTGGCCGGTGGCTGAGAGTTCGGACCCTGGGAGTCCGTGCTGTGCAACCGGGGCGCGCTAGATTTCAGGTTCCACCGCAGTCCAGCGGCGAGCTGAACGTAATCCGATCGGAGATCTCCATGCCCGAAGCCGTGATAGTGGCCACCGCCCGCTCCCCCATTGGGCGAGCGTTCAAGGGCTCGCTCAAGGACCTGCGGCCCGACGACCTGGCAGCCACCATCGTCCAGGCCGCGCTGGACAAGGTTCCCGAGCTTGATCCCAGAGACATTGATGATCTGATGCTGGGCTGCGGACTGCCGGGCGGCCAGCAGGGCTTCAACCTGGGTCGGGTGGTCGCGATCTTGCTGGGCCAGGATCAGCTGCCTGGACTGACCGTGACGCGATACTGCTCCTCCTCGCTGCAGACCACCCGGATGGCCTTGCATGCGATCAAGGCCGGCGAGGGTGATGTGTTCGTCTCGGCCGGCGTGGAGATGGTGTCCAGCTTCGCCACCGGCAACAGCGACAGTTGGCCGGGCACGCAGAATCCGGCCTTCTCCGAGGCCACGACCCGTACGGCAAAGGTGGCCGAGAGCGGCGCCGACGACTGGGCGGATCCCCGTACCCAGGGCGAACTGCCCGACATCTACATCGCGATGGGGCAGACCGCGGAGAACCTTGCGCTGACCAAGGGGGTGACCCGTGCCGACATGGATGAATTCGGGGTACGGAGCCAGAACCTGGCCGAGCAGGCGATCAACGACGGCTTCTGGGAGCGCGAGATCACCCCGGTGACGACACCCGATGGCACGGTGGTCAGCGCCGATGACGGGCCGCGTCCAGGCGTGACGCTGGAGGCGGTCTCCCAACTCAAGCCGGTCTTCCGCCCAGACGGCCGGGTCACCGCGGGCAACTGCTGTCCGCTCAACGACGGGGCTGCGGCGGTCATCATCACGAGCGACACCAAAGCCCGCGAACTCGGCATCACCCCACTGGCCCGGGTGGTGTCCACCGGCGTCAGTGCGCTGTCTCCCGAGATCATGGGTCTAGGCCCGGTGCAGGCCAGCAGGCAGGCATTGGACCGGGCCGGCATGAGTATCGGGGACATCGACCTGGTCGAGATCAACGAGGCCTTCGCCGCCCAGGTGATCCCCAGCTACCGCGATCTGGGCATCGATCTGGACCGGCTCAATGTGCACGGCGGGGCGATTGCGGTCGGGCACCCCTTCGGCATGACCGGTGCCCGGATCACCGGGACGCTGCTCAACGGGTTGCGATCCCGCGACGAGACATTCGGTCTGGAAACCATGTGCGTCGGCGGCGGCCAGGGCATGGCGATGGTGCTGGAGCGCCTTTCCTGACAGGATCCCGAATTGAAGAAAAGGCCCGGCTCCCTGGTTGGGGGGCCGGGCCTTTTTCGTGCGCTAGTTGTCGTGCGAGGCGTTGTTACTCGCGGAAGTAGCTGAGCAGGCGCAGGATCTCCAGGTACAACCAGACCAGGGTGACCAGCAGGCCGAACGCCGCGTACCAGGCGAACTTCTCCGGAGCGCCCCGACGGAT
>JALZIL010000109.1 GCA_030860305.1 Actinomycetota bacterium | reverse complement strand
TTCTGCGGGGTGCTGGTCGCCCGCGCCCTCGGTTCCGGTGGCCAGGTCCAAGAGGTCATCAAGCTCGCCCTCGGGATCGCCCTGATCATGGCCGCAGCCGGCTTGATCCTGAAGTCATATCTGGCTCTGGTCGAGTGGGCCAAACGCCGCGATGGCGGTGGCGGTGAAGGCCGGCCCGGTGACCCGCCCGCCGCGATCACGGTACGGCCGCTTCCCACCGTGCTGGTCGGGATCATCGGTGGCCTGGTGGTCGGCATGACGTCGGTCGGCTCGGGCTCGCTGATCATCATCGCGCTGCTCATGCTCTATCCGACGTTGAAAGCCTCCAACGTGGTCGGGACAGACATCGTGCAGGCCGTACCCCTGGTGATCTCCGCAGCCATCGGCCATCTGCTGTTCGGCGACTTCCAGTTCGACGTGGCGGCCTCCCTGGTGATCGGGGCGATTCCCGGTGTGATCGTCGGGTCCCTGGCCTCGGCCAAGGCACCCGGCGGGATCGTGCGGCGCGCACTGGCGCTGATCCTGCTGGCCTCGGCCCTGAAGCTGCTGGACGTGTCCAACGGCTGGACCGCCGCGATCCTGATCGCGGTGCTACTGGTCGCCCCGCCGCTCTGGATGGTCGTACGCCGTCGGCATGGACTGCCCGCGTTGAACCGCCGCCGACCGAAGGCCCGCTCAGAGCTCCCGCGCTGACTCCCTCGCCGAGTCGCTGTCGGCTTCGGGCCAGTTGGCCGCATTCTTCTTGCTGGGCTGCACCCGCGGCGGCTCGCCCGGCATCTTCGGGTAGTCCGGGGGATAGGGCATCCCCTCGAGTCCATGATCGCGGGCATCCCGGTCCGCCCACTCCAACAGCGTGTCGAGTGCGTACCGGGGGCCGTCGTACAGCTCAGCATGCGGGTCGGGCACCGAAGTGAAGCGGGCCGGCATCGAGCGCAGGTCGAAGTCCTCCGGGCAGACCTGCGGTACCTCGTCCCAGCGCAGTGGGGCCGAGACCAGGGCTCGGGCTGAGGGGCGTACGGAGTAGGCCGAGGCGATGGTGCGATCGCGGGCCATCTGGTTGAAGTCGATGAAGATCTTCTCGCCGCGCTCCTCCTTCCACCACGACATGGTCACCTGCGCCGGCATGCGCCGCTCCAGCTCCCGTCCGAACGCGATCACCGCCCGCCGGACATCTGGAAACTCCCAACGCGGCTGGATCGGCGCGTACACGTGCAGCCCTCGACCACCTGAGGTCTTGGGGAAACCGGTCAGGCCGGCCTCGCCGAGCAATTCACGCACGTGCGGGGCCACCTGCGCCGCCTCGATGAACGAGGTCCCTGGTTGCGGGTCGAGGTCGATCCGCAGCTGATCCGGACGGTCCACGTCCGAGCGGCTGACCGGCCACGGATGGAACGTCAGCGTTCCGAGGTTGGCAGCCCAAGCGATCACGGCCACCTCGGTCGGGCAGACCTCGTCGGCAGTGCGGCCGGACGGGAAGGCGATTCGTGCGGTCTCGACCCACTCCGGTGCATTCTTGGGGACCCGCTTCTGGAAGAACGCATCGCCTCGGTTGTCCATCCGGGTGGACAGCTTTGCGCCCTCGAAGACGCCACCGGGCCAGCGCTCCAGCGTCGTGGGCCGGTCGCGCAGCGCGGCCAGGATGCCAGGGCCGACGGCGATGAAGTACTCCACCACATCGAGCTTGCTGATCCCGAGTTCGGCGAAGTAGGGCTTGGCCGGGTTGGACACTCGTACGGTGCGGTCGCCGATTTCCAACTCGACCGCTTGACTCGTCGCCACTAGCTCACGCCGGGCAGGTCGTGCCGTCAGCCGGCGCGACCAGGTCGACGAGATACTCGACAACCGCGTCGGTGATGCAGTCCGTCTTGGGAAAAGCGGTGTGCCCCTCGCCTTCCCAGGTCAACAGCACACCGGCCTCCAGTTGCTCGGCCATCGTCACGGCACCCTCGTACGGCGTCGCTGGGTCACCCTCGGTCCCGATCACCAAAATCGGTGCCGACCCGGCTGCATCGCGCTCGGGGAGCGGATGACGGGTCGCCTCCCACAACGTGCAGGTCAACAGTCCGCTGGCCAGCGCGGCGCCGTAGAGCGGATAGCTGAGGTCCCACTCGGCGATGTAACCCCGGACCTCGTTGGGGGTGAAGGTCTGGTCGCTGTCGGCGCAGTTGATCGCGATATTGGCATCGATCAGGTTCGGATAGGTCCCGTCGTCCAGGCGCCCGGTGTACCCGTCGGCGAGCTCCAGGATCCCCACCGAGTCGCCGGCCCGCGCGGTCGCCAGGGCCTGGGCCAGATCCGGCCAGGCGTCCTGGCTGTAGAGCGCACTGAGCACGCCGAGGAAGACCAGTCCATCGGTCGCGCTGCGCCCACCCGGGCCGCTGGACGGGATCGGCGCGGGCTCGGCAATCTCGAGCAACTCATAGACCAGGGCTCGCGGATCCGGCCCAGCCGGACACGCCGCACCCTGGGCCGCGCAGTCGGCGGCGAAGGCATCGAAGGCCTGTTCGAATCCCGCGGCCTGGCCCTCCGAGCTCTCCAGGTCGTCCTTGCTGGGGTCCACCGCACCGTCGAGGACCAGGGCCCGCACCCGATCCGGGAACAGCTCGGCGTACGTCGATCCGAGCGTGGTCCCGTAGGAGTAACCGAGATAGCTCAGCTGCTCGTCGCCTAGCGCTTCACGCAGCCGATCCATGTCCCGCGCGGTGTAAGTGGTGTTGAAGTTGCCGAGTTCGTCGCCGTACTTGTCCTCGCAGCCATCGCCGACCTCTTCGGAGAGATCGAGGGCCTCATCTACCTCCTGCGGCGTGCGTGGCGTGGGTTCGGCGGCGTTGATCTCGTCCTTGAAAGAGGCCGAGAGGCATTCCACCGGTGAGCTCAGACCCACACCTCGAGGATCGAATCCCACGATGTCGAAGCGGGCCAGGAGCTCCAACGGCAGGCTCAACGCCAGGCCGATCGCGGTGTTCACTCCAGAGCCACCCGGACCGCCGGGGTTGACCAGCAGCGAGCCGATCCGGTCGGTCTGCTCGGAAGACACAGCGCGGAGCAGGAACAGTTCGTACTCACCGCCGGTCGGGTCGTCGTAGTCCTTGGGCACCAATGTCGTACCGCATTCAAAGGTCAACGGCCGTTCGAGTTCCTCCCCGACAGCGGATTCGACATTGTCGGTGCAGTCCTCCCACGAGATGTCATCGACCGGTGGTGCCTGCGGCGGCGCGGTGGTTTCGTCCGCAGCGGAATCGTCCGAAGCCGCAGGTGATGCGGAGCCGGCGACCAACGTCGTACAGCCACTGGCCAGCAGCGCGACGCAGGCAAGTACAGCCGCCAAGACTGATCGCGTGGATCGGCGGCGCATGTCGACCACCCTACGTCGGCGGGGGCTCGCGGCGGCGTCCGCGCCGGCCCGCCGACGGCCGCATCCCGACCCCCGATCCGTGAGCCGGGTTCGTGGTGCTAACGAAGGCCGGGAACGATGTCGTCGAGGTCGAAGGTGACCGGGCGTTCGAGCTGCGCGTACGTGCAGGACTCAGGGGTACGGTCCGGGCGCCAGCGGGAGAATTGGGCAGTATGCCGAAACCGGTTGCCCTCCATGTGGTCATAGCGCACCTCGACAACCTGCTCCGGTCGAAGCGGGACGAACGACAGGTCCTTGCCGGCGTTCCAGCGTGAGGTCTCCGACGAGCGTGGAGTGCGGTTACCCTCCTCGGGCTCGGCCCAGTTCCACGGATGTCCCTCGAACGTGGTCACCAGCGGCTGCATCTCGATGAACAGTTGTCGGCGTCGGGCCATAGGGAAAGCGCCGATGACGCCGACCGAGGCCAGCGAGTTTTCCCCGTCGTACAAACCGAGTAAGAGCGAACCGATCGCGTCTGGCCCGGACTTGTGCACTCGATACCCGGCGACCACGCAGTCGGCCGTACGTTCGTGCTTGATCTTGAACATCACCCGCTTGTCCGGCTGGTAGGTGCCCTCGAGCGGCTTGGCCATGACGCCATCCAGACCCGCTCCCTCGAACTCCGAGAACCAGCGCTGCGCAAGGTCGCGGTCGGTGGTGGCGGGGGTGATGTGTACCGGCGGACGGGACGAGGCCAAGGCCTGCTCGAGTCGCGACCGCCGCTCGGCGAACCGATGGCCGGTCAGATTGTCGTCGCCGATGGCCAGGAGATCGAAGGCGATGAACGAAGCTGGGGTCTGCTCGGCCAGGAGATGGACCCGCGAGGTCGCTGGGTGGATCCGTTGCTGCAGAGCTTCGAAGTCGAGTCCGCCATCGGTGGCGATCACGATCTCGCCATCCACGACACACCGCTCTGGCAGTTCTGCCTTGAAGGCCTCGACCAACTCAGGGAAGTAGCGCGTCATCGGCTTCTCGTTGCGGCTGCCGATCTCCACCTCGCCGCCGTCACGAAAGATCAGCGACCGGAAGCCGTCCCACTTCGGTTCGTAGGAACCGCCGGGTGGGATGGCCGGTACCGATTTGGCGAGCATCGGCGCGACCGGTGGCATGACAGGCAGCTTCATGTCGCCATTCTTACTGGACCCGCCGTCAGGGCAGCTTCCTACTGCCCACCGCCCCCCGGCGCAGCAGGCGGAGGAATTGGTCGGTGATCGATCGAGGACGCAGGGCGGGGCTGGCTGTGCCGGCTGCCTCGGCCATACCCGCAACAGCCTCGGCCAACGCTGTACGTGCGTCGATCCTCGGAACCCAGTCAAGCTCGGCGCGAGCGCGCCCGGTATCCATCAACGGCGCCGCGAAGGCCAGATCGATCCACCCGGGATCCAGCGGCTGCAGGCGGGCGCGCCAGGTCCAGGCGGAGAGGGCGCGCAGGATCGCCGCGGGAACGTGCACGGGGACCGCGCGCAGGACCTGAGCGAAGTCGTCGCGGGTCAGTGGCGGTTCGGCGGCCAGATTGAACGCTCCGGTTGACCGCAGCTCGAGGATGCGCAGCACCGCGTCGGCGACGTCGCTGGGATGCACGCCCTGTACGACGAGCCGGCGGTCAACTGGAAAGACCGGAAGCAGCGCAACAGCGGCCGCCGGGATGAACCCCGGAACGCCGTATCGCAACAAGGCGCTGCCCGCGTCCCGCTGCAGTACGAACGCCGGCCGGATCCGGGCGATGAGCATTCCGCCCAACGCGGCGTCTTCGCTGGCGTCCAACAGTCGCTCGGCAGCCACCTTGTGTCGGGAGTACGCCAACGATGTGATGCCCTCCGTCGGCCAGGATTCGTCCACGCGCTGCTCGCCACGACCCGGCGCGTAGGCGCCCACCGACGACATATGCACGAAATGGCCGACGCCGGCCCGATCGGCGGCCGCCAGGACGGCCCTGGTCCCCTCCACGGCGAGGCGTTCGAGGTAGTCGGTGTCATGCGAGGGCTGGAATCCCCAGGCGAGGTGGACGACGGCGTCGGCGCTGTCCAGGACCGGCGCCAGGTTGTCCTGGACGGCCGAATTCGCCAGGTCCAAGGCGACCCAGGTCACCCGGTCGTAGGGCGGGACTGAGTCTGGTGGCCGCCGGCAGATGCCGACGATCTGATGCTCGGCGGTATCGGCAGCGAGCCGGCGCAACAGCGCGGTGCCCAGGTTTCCGCTGGCACCGGTGATCACAATCCGCATGTCGTGCGGTTACCCGATCATGCGGGCCGTCATGCGCCCGCTTTCCGGACCGATTCCGCTCCAGCGGCGGCTCGCCGGGCCAGTGAGTGCACGGACCGAGTAGACATGGCGCTTCGACCCGGCGACGGAGGAGGACCGGTGGCAAGCCAACGGATTCGGATTGGGATGTCGCTGACCGATCCGCAACCAGGCCCAGACCCGCTCGGGGATCTCGAGAACCAGATCCGGCGAGCCGCCGAGGCGGGTTTCTCCTCCGCCTGGTTGGCGAACATCTTCGCGCTGGATGCGCTCACCGCGCTGGCCGTCGCCGGGCGGAACGTGCCGGGTATCGAGTTGGGCACAGCGGTCGTCCCGACCTACCCGCGGCATCCGGCGGCCCTTGCCCAGCAGGCGATCACCGCCCACCTCGCACTCGGTGAACGCTTGGTGCTGGGCATCGGTACGTCGCACAAGGTGGTCGTCGAGGGCGCCTTCGGCTACTCCTTCGACCGCCCGGCCCGACACATGCGTGACTACCTGTCGGCACTCGTGCCGCTGCTCGTCGAGGGTCGGGTCGACGTCGAGGGCGAGACCATCACGGCTCGCTACCAGGCGACCGGCCCGCGACCGGACCGTCCGCCCTCGGTGGTTCTGGCCGCACTGGCGCCGCGGATGCTCGAACTGGCCGGCACCTACGCCGACGGAACGATCCTGTGGATGACCGGACCGGTGACGATTCGCGACCACATCGTGCCCACCATCGGCGCCGCGGCGGAGGCAGCGGGTCGCCCGGTGCCGAGGATCATCTGCACGTTGCCGGTCTGTGTCACCCGCGACGAGGGCGCCGCACGGCAGCGCGCCGACAAGGTCTTCGCGATGTACGGCCGGTTGCCGTCCTATCGTGCGATGCTCGACCGCGAAGGTGCGGCCGGTCCCGGTGCGGTGGCAATCATCGGTGATCAGGACGCCGTCGTGCAGCAGATCCGCGGCCTGGCCGCTGTCGGCGTCACCGACTTCGTCGCCGCAGAGTTCGCCCGAGGCGAGGAGGCCGAGCACACTCGGGAGGTCCTCGGGGAGCTTGCCGGTCAGCTGGGAGCGAGCGCGTAGCGCAGGAAGAGGAAGCCGTCGTCCTCCAGCAGATGACGCAGCCGCAGGCGTACCGGGTCGATTACCAGATGACCGTCGACGATCCGACCGGCGCCGGGCCCGGTCAGCATCGGCGAGACGGTGAGGCACAACTCGTCGACGATGCCGGCCGCCAGCGCCGTACCCAGCAGGGTCGGGCCACCCTCGCAGACCAGCCGCCGCAGTCCGTGCTCGGCCAGCGCTGTCCTAGCCAACCGCAGGTCGACGGTCTCCTCGCCGGCAACGATCACTGGGGTCACGGCGGCCAGCGCCTCGCGTCGCTCCAGGTCCGATCCCGCGCAGGTCACGATGACCGTACGCGCGACCGCCCTGGCGATGATCGGTTCGCTCGGATCCACCGACAGGCGCTGGGAGACCAGGATCAGCGGCGGAACCCGGGACAAGCCACGCGCCGTACGTGCCGCGGCTCGAACCGGATCATCTCGCAACGCTCGATAGGACTCCGCCATGGCTGTGCCCGCGCCAACCAGGATCCCGTCGGCACGGTCGCGCAGCAGACGCAGCAACTGCTGATCGGTGGCCGACCCGAGGCCTCCGGCTCGACCGTCCAGGGTGGCGGCCCCATCCGCGGAAGCCACGAAGTTGACCCGCACGAAGTCTGCGGGCTCGTCGCCGTATGCGCGGTCGAGCGCCTCGTCAGCGAGGAATCCGTCCCGGGGCGGAAACAACTGACGCATCGCGCCATCCCACCAGATGACGCCCGGGATGACGCCGAGCCCCTACGCTTCGCGCCCATGTCCGATCATTCCGTCCGACACACCCTGCGTGCACCGCAGGGCCCGGTCTCGCTCTCCGAGTTCGATCCCCGGGCCACCGCCTTGGCACCCGGAGGCAAGACGCTCACCCGGACCGCGGCCGAGGAGGACGGCGCCGACCTCGCCCGCCTACAAGAGGCGCTGTACGCCGAGGGCACCGGTGGCAGCCCTCGTCGAGTGCTGCTCGTTCTACAGGGGATGGACACCAGCGGCAAGGGCGGGGTCATCAAGCACGTCATCGGCGCGGTCAACCCACAAGGCAGCCAGATCAGATCCTTCAAGAAGCCGACGCCCGCCGAACTCTCGCACCACTTCCTCTGGCGGATCCGCAAGGAAGTACCGCAGCCGGGTCTGATCGGGATCTTCGACCGATCCCACTACGAAGATGTCCTGATCGCCAGGGTCCGGCGACTGGTCCCGGCGGCGATCTGGGAGAAGCGCTATGCCGAGATCAACCGGTTCGAGCACGGCCTGGTCGAGAGTGGAGTGCATGTCATCAAGTGCTTCCTGCACATCTCCTTCGAAGAGCAGAAGGAGCGGCTCCTGGCTCGACTGGACGATCCGGAGAAGCAGTGGAAGTTCAACCCCGGCGACATCGACGAGCGCAAGCATTGGCCGGTCTACGCCAAGGCGTACGAGGCGGTCCTTAACCGTACGAACACCGAGCCGGCGCCGTGGTACGTCGTACCCAGTGACCGAAAGTGGTACCGCAACTGGGCGATTGGTCGGCTCTTGATCGAAACCCTGACCGACATGGACCCGCAGTTCCCCGCACCTGACTATGACGTGGACCAGCAACGCCGGCGGCTCACCGCCACGACCTAGTCCCCCTGAACGATCCGACCTTCCCATGCGGGAGCGCGCTTACGCGCCCATTTGAGAGAAACTACGACGCGGCGCGAAGCACAACCAGGGAGCGACCGAGGGCGGGCACCGAACCCCCGGCCGCGACCACGACCTCCGGACTCGACGGCTGCCGGGGGAGCCCAGTGTCGAGAACGACCTCCCAGCCATGGGCGTACTCCACCGGCGGGGTGCGAAAGTGCAACGGGGCGTCATGGGCGTTGAAGCACAGCAGGAACGACACGTCGGTGATCGGCTCGCCGCGATCATCGCGCTCGTTGATGCCCTCGCCGTTGAAGAACACCGCGAACGCCCGGTGATAGCTGGAGTCCCAGTCACCGTGCGCCATCTCGGTCCCGGCCGAGGTCAGC
>JALZIL010000097.1 GCA_030860305.1 Actinomycetota bacterium | reverse complement strand
CCGCTCGGCTCGGTCCGCGTGGTAGACGAACGCCTTGCGGAAGAGGAACCGGCACATGACCACGAATACCGCCATCAAGATCACGACGATCGGTGCCATGTTGAGGAGGAAGTCGTTGAACGACAGGTCGGCGCGGCTGGCGATGATGATGTTGGGCGGGTCACCGATCAGGGTCGCGGCGCCGCCGATGTTCGATGCCATCACTTCGGCGAGGAGGTAGGGCACCGGGTTGGTCCCCAGCCGCTCGCAGATCAGCAGCGTGACCGGGGCGACGAGCAGCACCGTCGTCACATTGTCCAGCGCGGCGGAGGCTACCGCCGTAATCAACACCAGCATGACCATGACGCGGTAGGGCTTCGCGTTGGCGCGCTTGGCCGCCCAGATTGCCAGAAACTCGAACACACCGGTCTGACGCAGGACACCGACGATGATCATCATGCCGAGCAGCAGGAAGATGACGTTCCAGTCGATGCCGGTTTCCTCGGCGAAGAAGGCCTCATCCGCGCCGGTCGCCCCGATGATCACCATGAGGGATGCGCCGCCAAGTGCTGCCGCGACTCGGGGAATCTTCTCGGTCGCGATGAATACGTAGGCGATGACGAAGACAGCGATCGCCAGGATCGCCTGCACGGTCACGCGTCTGGGCCGCTGCTCGGCTGCCCGCGCTGCGCCGCGGTGGCGATCGCGGCCATCGTCCGGGCGAACGTGATCACCCCGGAGTAGCTGCCGTCCCGGTCGCGAACCACGACCAACGGGGAATGCTTGTCAATCATGACCGTGGCGATCTCCACCAACGTGTCCTCCGGCAGGACGGAGGGCAACGACTGGGTCTTGATGTCGTCGGAGTCCAACAGCTCCGCCACGGTCTTGCCCTCGAGGGCCGCGCAGAGCTCGTCCGCCCCGGCCTCGTCGTAGACATGTGCGAGCGAGGGATCCTCACGGACGTAGCGCGGTACGACCAGCTTCAACACTTGGGTCCCCGGCACGACGGCCACCGGGACGCCGTCCGCGTCGGCGACGATCAGCCCGGCCAGCCGGTGCTCGGCGATCACCCCGGCGGCCTCGAGGGCGGTGGTCTGGCGGGTCACGGTGGGGACATCTTCAGCGAGCTCGCTCGCATGCATCGGGCGCTCCAAAGGGTCGTCAAGGACGTTGCCGACCAGACTTCCCGGCGCACCGCGAGCAACCCTAGTCGGTGCTCGGTGCTGCCTCCTCGAGGCGTCGATACACCGCATTGCGTCGGACCAGAAGCCCAGCCGCGAGCACGGACGCCACCACTGAGCCGATGATCACCGCAGTCTTCACCAACTGCACCTGGGCCGGCTCGTCGTAGGCGAGTTCGGTGACCAGGAGCGAAACCGTGAAGCCCACCCCTGCCAGCATGCCGACGGCCGCGACGTCGGCCCAGCCGAGCCCCTCGTCGAGCTCTGCTCGGGTGAACCGCGCGGTCAGCCAGGCTCCCAGAAAGACGCCGACCGGCTTGCCGACGACGAGCCCCACCACGACGGCCATCGAGGCCGGATCGTCGACCAGACCACCTAAGGTGCCGCCGGAAATCGGAACACCGGCGGCGAACAGGGCAAAGATCGGCACCGCGAGTCCGGCCGAGTACGGCCCCATCCGGTGCTCGATGCGTTCGGCCGGTGACTCGGGCTCTCCGGGGCCGGGCGCCGCGCGGGTCAGCAGCGCCAGGGCCATGCCCGCCACGGTGGCGTGGACACCGGCTTCGTGCACGAGTCCCCACACTATGAGCGCGATCGGGACGTACACCCACCAGGCGCGAACCCGCCGACGCTGAAGGAGGGCGTAGACGAGCAGCAGCACGACTGCTCCAGCCAGGGCGAGGAAGTCGACAGTCGCGGTGTAGACGGTGGCTATGACGAGAATCGCGCCGAGGTCGTCGACGACGGCGAGGGTGAGCAGAAAGGCGCGCAGGGCCGGTGGCAGGTGTGACTGGATGACGGCGAGAACGGCGAGTGCGAACGCGATGTCCGTGGCGGTCGGGATCGCCCAGCCACGCAACGCTGGACCGTCGCCACCGGCGGCCATGGCCACGGCGAGGAAGACCAGCGCAGGGGCGGCCATACCCGCGATCGCGGCGGCCACCGGCACCGCAGCGCGAGACGGTTGGCGCAGGTCACCGACCACCAACTCCCGCTTCAGCTCGAGCCCGGCGACGAAGAAGAAGACCGCGAGTAGCCCGTCAGCTGCCCACGTCTGCAACGAGAGGTCGAGGTGCAGGGCTGCCGGGCCGATCGTGGTCTCGCGGATGGTGTCGTATGCGGCCGACCATGGACTGTTCGCCCACACCAACGCGACCACCGCCGCGCCCAGCATGAGCGCCCCACCGATGGTCTCGTTTCGCAGCACACCGGCTAGGTCACTGCTCTCTGCCCCGGAAAGCCGACCGAAGATCCGCTCAGCCCTTCGCGGACGGCCAGGGCGCGTTGTCACGGTTGGGCGTCAGTGGGCCAGGGTGC
>JALZIL010000096.1 GCA_030860305.1 Actinomycetota bacterium | reverse complement strand
CTCGTCCTGGCCGGGGAATGCCGAACAGGTCCATCAGATGCTGCGCCACGTCGTGAGGCACCGGCGCACCGGATCCATCCAGCCCAGCGACCTCCCGCCCGAGGCGTGGACGGTCAGCCGCCGGCTGATGAGCCCACTCGAATGCATGGAGCGCGATGCCATCGTGCAATGCCTGTTGGACGGGCACGGCAACAAGGCCGAGGCGGCACGTTCGCTAGGGAAGTCTCGGGCGACCAGCTACCGCAAGATTCGCGAGTACGGGGTCATGGTGACGACTGCCTGAGGACCCGCCTGCCGGTCGGTTCGGCTTCTGCACCGCTGGTGGCCGGGAGCGTGCTCAGCTCTGGGTGACCGGGTCCCGCAGGATCGGACAGGACATGCACCGGGGTCCGCCACGCCCGCTCCCGAGTTCGCTGCCGGCCAGGCGGAGCACCTCGATGCCCTGCGCCTCGAGCGCGGCATTGGTCACGACGTTGCGTTCGTAGGCAACGGCCAGCCGCGGGCCCACGGCGAGGGTGTTGTTGCCGTCGTCCCATTGCTCCCGCTCGGCGGTGATCGGGTCGAGGCCGGTGTCGATCACCCGTAGCCGGTCGATCTCCATCGCCTTGGAGGCCGCGACGAGGAAGGGTTCCGGCCCGGTGATGGTGAGTTCTCCGTCCTCGTCGGCGGCTTCGGGCGGAAGCCCGTCGGGTTCGGTCAGCGTCCAGGCCATCAGGTCGGCGGCCACGTTGGGATACATCAGGACCGCGTCGACGTCGACCATCGTGCAGATCGTGTCCAAGTGCATCGTCGCCCGCTCCTGAGGGATCGGGACGACCAATACTGTGTGCGCGAGCCCGCGGTGAAAGACTCTGCGCGCCAACCGCTCTGCACCTGCCGGAGTGGTTCGTTCGCCGACGCCGACAGCGACGACACCGCGGGCCAGCAGCAGCACGTCGCCGCCCTCCATGTGCTCCAGGCTCGGCCCGTACAGACGTCGTACCCCGGCGAACCGGGGATGGTGGGCGTAGATCGCCTGGGTCAGTGTGGTCTCGCGGCCGCGGGCCGGCATGGCCAGCGACGTCACCGCCACTTGACCGCCTACCCAGACCGAGGAATCCCTGGTGAACAACAGGTTGGGTAGTGGCGGGATCACGAAGTCCGCGGTGGGCATGAGTTGGTGGGCAAGGCCTCGCGCGCCGGGCAACTCGTCGTGGGCCACTCCAGCAATGAGGGCAGCGGAGAGCTCCCCGGCACCGAGCTCCGCGAGGTATCCGGCGGCCACATCGCGCAGGGTCACTCCCAGGCGCGGGTCATTGACCGCACCCGCGATCACATCGGCGCGAGCTTGCGGTACGGCCATGACGTCGGTGAGCAGCCGGTCGACATAGAGCACCTCGACGTCATGAGCGCGTAGCGAGGAGGCGAAGGCGTCGTGCTCCTCCTGTGCCCGCGACACCCACGGGATGTCGTCGAAGAGAAGCGCGTCGTTGTTGCGCGGGGTGAGACGCTTGAGCTCGGGCCCCGGGCGATGTAGCAGAACGGTGCGGAGCCGGCCGACCTCGCTGTCGGCGTACGCCTGTTCGGTCACCCCGGCAGGGTAGGCCCTCAGACCCACCCCGGCGTTCCGCGGAACCGGTGCCGAGCAGGACCCGTGCCTGTGCCGCTGTGTCGCCGCGCCTGACAGGATCGGGTGGTGCTCTCCGCTGAGGACAACGAACGGGTCACCCGTACCGGTCCGGGTACGCCGGCCGGCGGCCTGCTCCGCGCGTACTGGCAACCCGCCGCGCTGGTCTCCGAGCTGTCCGCGGACCGGCGCGTGACTCCGATCCGGCTGCTCGGTGAGGATCTGGTCCTATTCGGCACCGCGGGTGGCGGGTGGGGTCTGGTCAGCCGGTTCTGCGCCCACCGCGGAGTTGACCTCGCGTTCGGCCGGGTCGAGGACGGCGGCCTGCGCTGCCTCTACCACGGATGGTTGTACGCCGCGGACGGTCGCTGCCTCGAACAGCCAGCCGAGCCTGAGCACAGCCGATTCTCCGAGAAGATCCGGATCTCGAGCTATCCCTGCGTCGAAAGGAACGGGATCGTCTTCGCCTATCTCGGAGCCGGTGATCCCCCACCGTTTCCGTTCTACGACTGCTTCACCGCACCCGAGGAGTACACCTTCGCGTTCAAGGGCCTATGGGAGTGCAACTGGCTGCAGGGTGTCGAGGGCGGGATCGACCCGAGCCACGTCTCCTTCCTGCACCGGTTCCTCAAGGACGATCCACGAGAGGTGTACGGGCAGCAGTTCCGCGAAGAGGTCGCCGGTACCGGCAAGACGCTGTCGGCCATCGTCGGAGAGAGTTTCCGTCCAGACATCGAGGTGGAAAGCGCCGAACACGGACTGCGGGTGTACGCGATCAGGCAGCTGGACGAACAGACCCGCCACGTTCGGGTCACGAACCTGGTCTTTCCCAACGCCTTCGTGGTGCCGTTCGGCAATGACAAGGTGTTCTGCCAATGGCACGTGCCCATCGATGACGAGAACCACTACTGGTACATGATCCTCTACGACTTCGTAGCTGTGACTGATCGGGAAACCCTTCTGGCCCAACGGTTGCAGGAAGTGACACTGCCGGATTACCGGCCGCTGCGAAACCGCCGCAACAACTGGGGCTTCGATCCCGCCGAGCAGCGCGACCTGACCTACACCGGCATGGGACTGGATATCAACGTCCATGATCAATGGGCGGTGGAGAGCATGGGCGCAATCCAGGACCGTACGGTCGAACGCCTCGGCGTCTCCGACCGCGCGGTGACCGCGAACCGTCGCCTTCTGCTCAAGGCGATCTCGGCTCACGGAGCCGGTGCCGGACTGCCCGCTCACCCCATCGACGGGAATCAGGCCGCGCAGCTGACCGGGCCGATCGCGATCGACACGGTGTGCCCGTCGGTCGGCTGGGAAGATCATTGGCGCGAACGGGAAACCGACCGCCGGGCCGGATCCCCATGGGCGGCGGCGAAGGAGAAGACTTCCTGATGGCCCGCAATGCCGACGAGCGTCCGGTCGCCCAAGGCGGCGGCGGGCATAACGCTCGACCCCTGCTCGCCGCTGAGCGTGAAGGCTTCGTGGAGCGCCATGGCTTGTGGGGTGATCAGGCGCACGCCGCGGCGGCGCAGGTGCGCCGGGTGATGGACGAGCGGGGTGTCGAGCGGGTCCGGATGTCCTTCGGAGACCAACACGGGATTCTGCGGGGTAAGACGATCACCCGGTCCGCGCTGCCCGGCGTGCTGCGAACCGGACTTACCGTGCCGTCGTCGTTGTTGCTGAAGGACACCTCCGGTCGTACGGCGTTCCCTGTCTTCACCCCGGGGGCCGGCATCGACCTGCCTGCGCTGTCCGGTGTCGGTGACATGGTGCTGGTCGGCGACCCCACGACGTTCCGGGTTCTGCCGTGGGCCGCAGACACCGGCTGGATGCTCTGCGATGCCTACTTCCCGGATGGCTCGCCGGTGCCCTTCGACACCCGAGACATCGCGCGCAGATGCTTGGACCGCTTGGCCGACAAGGGGTTCGCCATGACCATCGGCGTGGAGCTGGAGTTCCATGTCTATCGTTGCGACGAGACCGAGCTCGACGCGGGTCGCGTCGGGCAGCCCGGTGCGCCTGGCCGCCCACCCGCGGTACGCCCGACGACGTCGGGTGCGCAACTGTTGCACGAGGAGGGCCTGGACTCACTGGAGGAGCTGGTCGCGATCCTGCACCGAGGGCTGGCAGCCTTGGACCTGCCGCTGCGTTCGGTGGAGTTGGAGTTCGGCGCCAGTCAGGTCGAGATCACCCTCGCTCCGGCCGACGCGTTGCGCGCCGCCGACGACGTACTCCTGTGTCGTTCGGCGATCCGGCAGCTCAGCCGCCGATTGGGAATGCAGGCCACTTTCATGGCGCGTCCGATCGGGGCCGAGTCCGCCTCGACCGGTTGGCATCTGCACCAATCGCTACGTCATATCGACTCTGGTGCACCGGCTTTCGTGCCCGCCGATCGGCGAACGTCGCTTTCTGAAACGGGACGGCACTGGCTGGCTGGGCTACTCCGACATGCGGCGGCAGCATCGGCATTCACCACCCCGACGGTCAACGGGTACAAGCGCTATCGACCGAACTCCCTGGCCCCGGATCGGATCGTCTGGGGACAGGACAACAAGGGAGCGATGGTGCGCGCCATCGGGGGCGCGGGTGATCCGGACACCCGGCTGGAGAATCGGTCCGGCGAGCCGGCGGCCAACCCGTACCTCTACCTCGCCTCCCAAGTGATCTCCGGGCTGGACGGGCTCGAGGCGAAGCGTGATCCTGGCCCGGCCACGCACGATCCGTACGCTGCAGAGGCCGAACTCCTACCGCGAAGCCTTATGGCGGCCCTCGAAGCGCTGCAGGGCGACGATGTGTTCGCCGGGGCGCTCGGGCGCAACGTCGTCGACTGGTTCCTGACCATCAAGCGTGCCGAGGTGGACCGTTACCTCGCCCATGTGTCGGACTGGGAGCAGCGGGAGTACTTCGGCCTGTTCTGACGCTGGAAGGGGCCGGTCAGGGGCGGCCGAAGAGCACGCAGGGGTTGCAGATCCCGGTCGGGTCGAGTCGGTCCTTGACGGCGTGCAGCACGGCAACGCCTAAATCCCCGATCTCCCGGGACAGCCACGGGGCATGGTCGATACCGACGGCGTGATGGTGGGTCAGCACTCCACCGGCAGAAAGCAAGGCATCGGTGGCGGCGCGCTTGGCCAGCAACCACTGCTGCAGCGGGCGATCAGCGTCGCGGTCGGCGAGCACGGTGAAATAGAGCGAGGCGCCCGTCGAGTAGACGTGCGACACATGACACATGACGAGCGGCTTCTTGTCCACAGTGGACAGTGACGTTATCAGTGCCTCTCGGGTGGCCTGGTAGACCTCGGCGAGATCCGACCAGGAGGCTGCTGTCTCCAGGGTCTCGACCAGCAGCCCGACATCGAGCAGTGCATCGCGCAGGTACGGACCGGAGTACCGGTTGGACAGCCAGCT
>JALZIL010000094.1 GCA_030860305.1 Actinomycetota bacterium | reverse complement strand
CAGACACGCGACAGGAGACGCCATCACCGAGCCCCGCATCAACGACCGCATCCGAGTCCCCGAAGTCCGTCTGGTCGGACCTGAAGGTGAACAGGTCGGGATCGTTCCCATCGGCGAGGCCCTGCGCCTCGCGCAGGACTCCGAGTTGGACCTCGTCGAGGTGGCCCCCATGGCCCGCCCGCCGGTGGTCAAGCTCATGGATTACGGCAAGTTCAAGTACGAAGCAGCGCAGAAGGCCCGGGAGACCAGGCGTAATCAGACGCAGACGGTCATCAAGGAGATGCGCCTGCGCTTGAAGATCGACCCACACGACTACGAGACGAAGAAGGGCCACGTCGTCCGCTTCCTGAAGCAGGGCGACAAGGTGAAGGTGACCATCATGTTCCGCGGCCGCGAGCAGTCCCGCCCCGAGATGGGGATGCGCCTGCTGCAGCGCCTGGCCACCGATGTCGAGGAACTCGGCTTCGTCGAGTCCACGCCGCGCCAGGACGGCCGCAACATGGTCATGGTCATGGCCCCACATCGCACCGCAGCTCAGAAGAAGCAGGCCGCCGCCAGCGAAGCTGGTCAGGCCGGCAACACCACCTAGCAAGACGTCAGCGAGAAGCGTCAGCGAAGGAAGGCACCATGCCGAAACAGAAGACGCACAAGGGTGCCGCCAAGCGCATCAGGGTGTCTGGGACGGGCAAGCTCGTACGCGAGCAGTCCAACAACCAGCACAAGTTCGAGTACAAGTCCTCACGGCGCAAGCGTCGCCTGGACAGCAACACCGAAATTAGCCCCGCTGACAGCCGGCGTATGCGCCGTCTGCTCGGCCTGTAGCGCAAGGAGTTCATCGATGGCACGCGTCAAGCGGGCAGTCAACGCCCACAAGAAGCGCCGCGCTGTACTCGAGGCCGCAAGCGGTTACCGCGGCCAGCGTTCGCGTCTGTATCGGAAGGCCAAGGAGCAGCTGCTCCATTCGGCGACGTACAACTATCGCGACCGCAAGGTCCGCAAGGGTGACTTCCGCAAACTGTGGATCACTCGGATCAACGCTGCCGCCAGGCAGAACGACATGACCTACAACCGGTTCATGCAGGGTTTGAAGCTGGCCGGGATCCCGCTGGACCGCAAGGTCCTGGCCGAGCTGGCGGTCAACGACGCCGCGGCCTTCACCGCGCTGGTGGGCTCGGCCCGTGGTGCGCTCGATGATGCCGGGCAGCTCACCGGCACCGTGTCATGACGTGCTCCGCACGTGCGTTTGCTGCGCTCCTCCACCCCGCCTCGTGCGCTTCGCGCACCGGGCGGTCCGCTCCTCCCTCGCTGGAGCTCGGTCGATGCTCCCGCCCTCTCGGCGCTGCTCGTTCCTCGCTGCGATGCTCGCTCACGACGGCCGGCGCCGGCCGCGGGCCTTCCTGAGCCGGGGCAACCGCACATTCTCCGGAGAATGTCGCTTCAGCCGGCGCGTAGACCGCACTTTCTCCGGAGAAAGTCCGGAAGGGTGAGGCCGTCTGGTTTCCGTGCTGAGTGACGGCAACTCCCGACTCGTCGAGGCCCACCGACTCACGCGTCGGGTTCGTCGGGATCAGGCTCGGGAGTTCCTTGCCGAGGGGCCGCAGGCGGTTCGCGAGGCGGTGGCGTCGCCGGGGGTCGTGCTCGAGGTCTTTGGCACCCCGGCCGCCCTCGACTTGCATGGCGACTGGCTCGCCGAGACACCGGTCACCCTGCGACCGATCAGCGACAAGGCGGCCGCGGCCCTGTCGGAAACGGTGCAGCCACAGGGCTTGATTGCCCGCTGCCGCTACGTCGATGTGGCCATCACCGAGGTCGTGGCCGCCGCACCGACGCTGGTCGCCGTCCTGGCTGGTATCTCCGACCCAGGCAACGCCGGCACGATCCTGCGTACGGCCGACGCTGCAGGCGCGGACGCGGTGATCTTCACGCAGGGATCGGTCGACCCGTACAACGGCAAGTGCGTTCGGGCCAGCGCCGGCAGCCTGTTCCACCTTCCGATCGTCCGCGCCGCTGCCTACCCCAACGCCCGTGCCGAGCTGACCGCCGCCGGACTGCAGGTGCTGGGGGCCGCGGCCACTGCCGAACGTAGTCTCGGCGAGCCCGACACCGAACGTCTCCTGCAGTCCCCGTCGGCGTGGGTCTTCGGCAGCGAGGCGCACGGACTGGCCACGATCGAGTCCGCGACCGCAACTACTCGGGGGCTCAGCTCCGCTGCGGTGGACGAGCACATCCGCATCCCCATCTGGGGGCGGGCCGAGAGCCTGAACCTAGCCGCCGCCGCCGCGATCTGCCTCTATGCCTCAGCCACCGCCCAGCGCCACTCTGCGACCTGACGCGCGACGAGAGGGAGCGCAACAGCTTTGCCTACCAGAGGTCGCGACTCGCCGAAGGAAGACTCGGGGCGTTGCTGCACCAGGTAGGCAAAGCTGGTCCTGGGGGGTTGCGCATTCGGCTTGCCCGGCTGCGGTTGGATAGAGCCACGATGTCCGGAGCCAACGATCACTACGACCCCAAGCAGGTCGCGATCCTGTCCGCCGAGTCACTTGCTGCGGCGGTGATCACCGCCGAGAAGGACTTCGCCCAGGCTGTCGATCTCGATGCGCTGGCCGCCGTACGACCGGCCCACCTGGGCGAGCGGGCGCCGATCTTCGCCGCCCGCCGCGAACTCGGCGCCCTACCCCCGGCAGCGCGCTCGGATGCAGGCAAGCGGGTCAATGTGGCTCGGCAAAGCGTCGAAGCCGCTTACGCCGACCGCCTGGCGGTGTTGACAGCAGAGCGCGACGAACGCGTCCTTGTCGAGCAGACCGTCGACGTGACGCTTCCGGTGGACCGTCGCCCGCGAGGGGCGCGGCACCCACTGAGCATGATCGCCGATCGAATGGTCGACGTGTTCCTCGCCATGGGCTACGAGGTCGCCGAGGGCCCGGAGGTCGAGGCCGAGTGGTTCAACTTCGATGCGCTCAACATCGGTCCTGACCACCCCACCCGTTCCCTGATGGACACCTTCTTCGTCGATCCACCGGAGTCCGGCCTGGTGCTGCGGACCCATACCTCTCCGGTTCAGGCGCGGACGATGTTGCATCGGGACCCGCCGATATATGTGATCTGCCCCGGCCGGACGTACCGCACTGATGAGCTCGACGCGACGCACACGCCGGTCTTCGCCCAGATCGAGGGTCTGGTCGTGGACCGCGAAATCACCATGGCCCACCTGCGCGGCACCCTGGACCATCTGGCCCGCGCCATGTTCGGAGCGGACGCGAAGACCCGGTTCCGGCCGCATTTCTTCCCGTTCACCGAACCGTCGGCGGAGTTCGATGTCTGGTTCTCGGAGCATCGCGACGGCCCCCGATGGGTCGAATGGGGCGGCTGCGGCATCGTCAATCCCAAGGTTCTGATCGCCTGCGGGATCGACCCGGAGGAGTTCTCCGGGTTCGCCTTCGGCATGGGCATCGAGCGCACGCTACAAGTCCGCCACGGCGTCAGCTACATGCGCGACATGGTCGAGGGCGACGTCCGCTTCGCCCGCGCCTTCGGCGTCGAGATCTGACGCAGGGAGCCCAGAGCTGATGCGCATACCGCTGTCCTGGCTTGCCGAGTACGTGTCCCTCCCGGCGGGCGAGGCACTGTCCGCGGTCACCGATGTCCTGGTGCGGCTCGGCGTCCAGGTCGACGCAATCCACCGTACGGCCCTGACCGGCCCTCTTGTGATCGGCCGCGTCGTCGAGATCGAGGACCTCACGGAGTTCAAGAAGCCGATCCGCTACTGCCAGGTCGACGTGGGCGAGCCGCAAACCCGCGGCATCGTCTGCGGTGCCACGAATTTCGTCGTCGGCGACCTGGTCGTGGCCGCCCTGCCGGGCGCCGTCCTGCCGGGTGGATTCGCCATCACCGCTCGCGACACCTACGCCCACGTCTCCGACGGCATGATCTGTTCGGCGCGAGAACTCGGTCTTGGCGACGAGCACACCGGCATCCTGGTCATCAACCAGGTGCCGGCCAAGCCCGGAGAAGGCGCCGTCGCTGCGCTCGGGCTCGACGACCCGGTGTTCGAACTCGACATCACGCCTGACCGAGGCGACCTGCTGTCTGTACGCGGTCTGGCGCGTGAGATCGGCCTCGGGCTCGACGTCCCCAGCACCGACCCAGGCCGGCTGGATCCACTGTTGATCAGTGGCCCGCCGTCATACGAGATCCGGGTCGAGGACACCACGGGCTGCGACCGGTTCGTCGGGCTCGCGATGACCGGACTCGATCCGGCAGCCACCGCACCGGACTGGATGCAACGCCGGCTCACCCAGGCTGGCATCCGTACGGTCAGCCTGGCCGTCGACGTCACCAACTTCGTCATGGTCGAGCTCGGGCAGCCCATGCACGTCTTCGACCTCGACCTGCTGACCGGGCCGTTGGTCATCCGCCGAGCCACGGCCGACGAGACCCTGACCACCCTGGACGGGGTCGAGCGCAACCTGTCCGAGGCCGATCTGCTGATCACCGACGACACCGGCCCGATCGGGTTGGCCGCGGTGATGGGCGGCCGGAGCACCGAGATCCATGACGCGACCACCAGCCTCCTGCTGGAGGCCGCGCACTGGGATCCGGTCACCGTCTCGCGTACCTCGCGGGGGCATGGCTTGTTCAGCGAGGCCGCTCGCCGCTTCGAGCGTGGGGTCGACCCCGAGATGACGACCGCAGCGATCGTCCGTGCGGCCGCACTCCTGTCCGAGTACGGCGGTGCCCGGCCTGCGGGCGCGGTCGTCGATGTGGACAACCGGACGCCGCGCGCGCCGGTGCTGCTCGACGTCTCGTTGCCCTCCCGGGTGGTGGGGGTGGACTACTCAGCCGAGCACGTGCGCGATGTCCTGACCAGGCTCGGCGCAACTGTCGACGGGGGCCACCACGGAGATGAGCTGCTCCGGGTGATGCCGCCGAGTTGGCGCATGGACCTCGTCGATCCCAACGACGTGGTCGAGGAGATCGTCCGGCTGTCCGGCTATGACCAGGTCCCGTCCCGACTTCCGGTCGCGCCGGCGGGCCCCGGGTTGACCGGCGCCCAGCGGCTTCGCCGCAGCATCGCTCGCTCGCTGGCCGACCTCGGGTACGTCGAGGCGCCGGCCTATCCGTTTCTCGATCCGGCGGTCTTCGATGCACTGCGGCTGGACGCACACGACCAGCGACGCAGGGCCGTACGACTGTCGAACCCAATCTCGGAGACAGAGCCGCTGATGCGGACCACCTTGCTCCCGGGCCTGCTCAGGACGTTGCGCCGCAACCTCGGCCGCGGTCAGCGTGATGTCGCCTTGTTCGAACTCGGGTTGGTCGTCAGACCGAACCGCGACAGAGCAGCCGCACCATCCCTTGGCGTGTCGAGGCGTCCCGGTGCCGAGGATCTCGCCGCTCTGGAGGCCGCGGTCCCGCGACAGCCCTGGCGGGTGGGGATCGTGGCGGCTGGTAGCGCCGAACGCGCCGGATGGTGGGGTGCCGGACGACCCGTCGACTGGACCGACATGCTGGCTGCGGTCGCCGAGCTGGCTGTGGCGTCTGGAGTATCGATCCGCCCCACAGCCGATCCACACCCACCTTGGCATCCGGGTCGGTGCGCCGCCCTGCGCGTCATCGAGACCGACGGATCCGACGTCCTGATCGGTCATGCCGGCGAACTGCACCCAGGCGTGTGCGCCAGCATGGACGTTCCAGCCGGCACCGTCGCGGTCGAACTGGAACTCGACCTCCTCCCTGCCCCGCGCTCCGCGTCAGCGCCCTCGCTGTCGGCTTACCCGCCGGTGCTGTTTGACGTCGCCGTGACAGTCCCGGCAGACGTACCCGCGGCAGACGTTGCCGAGGCACTGAGTCAAGGGGCCGGAGAGTTACTAGCGGCCCTGCGGCTCTTCGACGTCTACACCGGCGCGCAGGTCGGTGACGGGCACCGTTCGCTCGCGTTCAATCTGCAGTTCCGGGCACCGGACCGGACGCTGACCGTCACCGAGGCCACCGCGGCCCGCGATGCCGCCGTGGCCGAGGCCCACCGCCGTACCGGAGCCGTGCTCCGCGGGTAACCCTCGCCAGGTGGGCGCTGAGGCGATCGGGCCCGGGCCACGTGGCCATAATGTCCCTAGGAGGCGGTCGATGGCATGACTTACGAGGAGCTCTTGGAGCTGCCAGGCGGCATGAGGGGTAATACTCGAGACGGTCAGCGCCCGGAAGTTCACTGTCGGCCTGTATCTCGACTGCCCGTTCTTCACGCCGGAGTCGAGCGGAAACGGGCAGAGCGACGGTCGAAAGGCAGCCGAGCGCTTCCTGGCGCAGTACAACAAGACCGGCAGCCTTCGCCCTGGCGACTACTCCACCCTCACGCGCAACGCGTCGTACTGCGTCGGGCTGCTACGTCAGGCTTGAAGAAGCACGCTTACGGTCGGGCGCCCGGAGGTGTTCCGCAGTCGGGGCGTCAGATCAGTTTTGAAACGCGGCCAGGGCGACGATGTCGCGTGCACAGCCCCAGCCGAGGGTGACACCGGAGCCGCCGTGCCCGTAGTTGTGCAACAGGCGAGCCCGACCCGGCCCGGTGACCGATTCCTCGACCCGAACCGTCGGTCGGGCCGGTCGCAGGCCGACGATGTGTTCCAGGACGTCTGCCCGGATCAGCCGCGGCTCGATCTCTCGACACCGGGCCAGGATCGAATCGGCCTCCGCTGGGTCCACGTCGGTGTCCCAGCGGTGTTGGTCAAGAGTTCCGCCGAGAATGCAGTCCGCGGTGCGCGGATGAATGTAGGCGCGGCCTGCCGGGTGCTGTTCGTCACGCATCGACAGGGTCAGCCCCGGATTGGTGACCCGGACGATCTGGCCGCGAACCGGATAGACCGAACGGTCCTGAGCCAACTCGCGCGCTGCCAGTCCGGTGCAGTTGACCACCACCTCCGACCATCCGTCGTCGATCACCTCGTCCAATGCGGCAATCCGGACGAACCGGAGGCGGCCCCCCGAGGCCGAGAAGAGGTCGACCAGCCAAGGCAGGTGGATCGGCATCTCCACGAGCGGGACCTGGAATCGCAGCCCGTACGCGTATCCGGACGGAAGCTCTTGTGCCGTGGCCGGGCGCAGTTCCCGCACGGCCGTGGCCCAGGCGGGGACCGACGGTGCGGATCGATAGAGGGCCAAGCTCTCCCGCATCACCACGCCTGAGCCGGGCTGCTCGGCCAGGCCGGCCAGCACATCGAAGGTGTGCGCTCCCCACCGGGTGACGGCTTCGGGCGGGCCGGCGTGCGTGGGAAACCAGACTGCGGCCGCCAAGTGAGAGGTGAGCGTTTCGATCGGCGCTGCCGTCAGGACGCGGACCTGCCAACCGGCTCGCTGAAGGGCGATCGCCGTGGTCAGCCCGGCCACGCCGGAGCCCACCACAGTTGCTCGCACTCGCCGATCGTGGCACGGCATGGCGCAGCCAACCGACCGGCTCAGAAGAGGACGTGTCGTGCGGAGAAACGGAGCCGGGCGGCTACGGTGACCCCATGCTGCGCGACGGTCCGATCCCGAGGTTTGTGCATGGAATTCTGGAGTACGCACTGGGCGTGTTGTTCATCGCGGCTCCGTTCGTCTTCAACTTCGATTCCGGCGCGGCTACCGGCATGTCGGTCGCGGTCGGAGTGCTGATCCTGATCCTGGCGGCGGTCAGCGAAGGACCCGTCAGTCTGGTCAACCAACTACCGGTCCTGCTGCACGTGGCGATGATTTATCTGCTCTCGATCTTCTTGATCGCAGCACCTTTCCTCCTCGGGTTCTCCGACGAAGTGCCACCGCGCAACTTCTTCATCATCAGCGGGGTCCTGCTCCTGCTGGTCACCATCGGAACGCGGTTCCGCCGCTCCGAGCAAGCTCCCGGGACCGGCAAGCCGCCGCGGCGCTCCGGCGAGGACGAGTCGCGGTCACCCGCACCTGCAGCGCCATCCAGCATCCCACCGGCCGGTCCGCTGCCACCCACCACCGGAATGCCCCCCACCGACACCGGTATGCCGCCACCTGGCAGCGGACAACCACCCCCTGGGGCCGGCTTGCTGCCACCCGTTCCGACCCAGCCACCGCGGGGGGCTCCGCCGCCAATGCCACCCCCACCTGCATAGAATTTCGAACCGGTGCATAATCATGCACTATGAGTTCGACACAGGCATCGTTCACCGCCGCGGTGGCCGGCGCCTCGGGTTACGCCGGCGGCGAGATCTGCCGGCTGTTACCCGCCCATCCGGGCATCGATCTGCAGACGGTCTGCGCCGGTTCGTCAGCTGGTGCCCTGCTCAGCGCGCATCAGCCACACCTGCACGGGCTCGGCGAGTACGTCCTTGCACCCACCGACGCAACCACGTTGTCCGGCCATGACGTCGTGTTCCTGGCGCTACCGCACGGACACTCCGCCGAACTGGCCGCCACGTTGCCGGCAGAGACGCTCGTCGTCGATCTGGGTGCCGACCACAGGCTGAGCAACTCCGCGTCGTGGGAGCGTTGGTACGGAGGCTCGCACGTCGCCCCTTGGCCTTATGGTCTGCCGGAGCTTGCCGGAGCCCGGGGGAGGCTGACCGGTGCCCGGCGGATCGCGGTGCCTGGCTGCTATCCAACGGCGGCGATCCTGGCCCTGGCGCCCGCTCTGGCGGCTGGACTGATCGAGCCCGACGTGGTCGTCGTCGCCGCGAGCGGCACGTCCGGCGCCGGTCGCAAGGTTGCCCCGCACCTGCTCGGCAGCGAGGTCATGGGCTCGGCCACCGCCTACGGTGTCGGCGGAGTTCACCGGCACACGCCGGAGATCATCGAGCACCTCGGTGGTGCGGCCGGTACCGCCGTACGGGTGTCTTTCACTCCGGTCCTCGCACCGATGTCCCGGGGCATCCTGGCGACGTGCACTGCTCCACTTGCCGGCGACCTCGACACCGCCGCCGCGAGGTCGGTATACGAAAAGGCCTACGCCGACGAGCCGTTCGTCACCGTGCTGCCCGAGAACGCCTGGCCGAGCACCGGCTCGGTCCTCGGCTCCAACTCCGTCCATCTGCAGCTGAGCGTGGACGCCGAAGCGCGGCGCCTGATCGTCATTGCGGCCCTGGACAATCTCACCAAGGGCACGGCGGGAGCTGCCATCCAGAGTGCCAACCTGGCATTGGGCCTGCCGGAAACCTCGGGCCTCCCGATGTTGGGCCTGGCTCCATGAGCATCACCTCGGCCCGGGGGTTCCGGGCGGCCGCGGTGGCTGCCGGCCTGAAGGCCTCAGGCGGCCTAGACGTCGCCCTACTGGTCAACGACGGTCCCACGTACGCTGCCGCCGGCGTCTTCACCAGCAACCGGGTCAAGGCGGCCCCGGTCCGGTGGTCTCAACAGGTCCTGCGGACCGGACAACTGCGCGCCGTCGTGCTCAACTCCGGCGGTGCGAATGCGTGCACTGGGAGCGCCGGCTTTGCCGATACCCATGCCACCGCCGAGCACACGGCCGCAGAGCTGGGGATGGGAGCCATCGACGTGGCGCTCGCCTCGACCGGTCTGATCGGCATGCGGCTGCCGATGCCCGAGCTGCTGGCCGGGATCAGTCGGACCGCCAAGGAGCTGGGCTCCGACGGTGGGGGGAGCGCTGCCGAGGCGATCATGACTACGGACTCCGTACCCAAGCTGGCCAGCGTGACCCGAGACGGATACGCCGTCGGCGGGATGGCCAAGGGCGCCGGCATGCTAGCCCCCGGGCTGGCCACGATGCTGGTCGTGCTCACGACCGACGCGCAGACCGACGCGCAGTCCCTGGACGCGGCGCTGCGCGAGGCCACGGCGGTGACTTTCGACCGAGTGGACAGCGACGGCGCGATGTCGACAAACGACACCGTGCTCCTGCTTGCCAGCGGCGCCAGCGGGCAACAGCCGAGCCCGGCAGATCTGGCGCACGCTGTCACCACCGTCTGCCATGACCTTGCCGGACAACTACTCGCGGACGCGGAAGGCTCGACGAAGGACATCTCGATCACCGTCGAACGAGCCGCCACCGTGGACGACGCCCTGCTCGTCGCCCGGGCGATCGCGCGCAACAATCTGGTCAAGTGCGCGTTCTTCGGGGCCGACCCCAACTGGGGGCGGATCCTCGCCGCGGTCGGTACCACCTGTGCCGCGTTCGATCCGGACGACCTCGATGTCGTCATGAACGGGGTCGAGGTCTGCCGAGCCGGTGGGATCGGCGAGGACCGCGACGGCTGCGACCTGTCCGGTCGCCGGGTCGACGTACAAGTCCGGCTGCACGCCGGCGACCAGCAGGCGACGGTGTGGACCAATGACCTCTCGCTGGCTTATGTGCACGAGAACTCGGCGTACAGCAGTTGAGCGGCCAGGCGAAGCCAACCGACGTCTTGGCTGGGGTGAGTCTGACCGTCCAGGCAGCCCAGGAGCGGGTACGGCGGTGGGGAAGCAGCCGGCCGATGCGTCCCGACGACCCTGACCGGGACGCCGCGCGGGCCGCGATCCTCTCCGACGCGCTGCCCTGGCTCAAGGAGTTCTTCGGGCAGATCGTGGTCATCAAGTACGGCGGCAACGCGATGATCGACGAGAACCTGAAGCGGGCAGTTGCACAGGACCTGGTGTTCCTGCGCTACGTCGGCATCCGCCCGGTGGTGGTGCACGGCGGGGGACCCCAGGTCTCGGCGATGCTGAGCCGGCTCGGGATCGAGAGCGAGTTCCGGGCCGGGCTTCGGGTGACCACCGAGGAGACCATCGACATCGTCTGGATGGTCCTGGTCGGGCAGGTCGGCCGAGAGTTGGTCGGCCTGATCAACTCGCACGGCTCGCACGCCGTCGGCCTGTCCGGAGAGGATGCCCACCTGTTCACCGCCGAGCGCACGATGGCCCTGGTGGACGGCGAACCAGTCGACGTCGGACTGGTCGGCGATGTGGCCATGGTCAACCCGGCTGCCGTGCTCGACCTCGTCGCTGCGGGACGGATCCCGGTTGTCTCCTCCGTCGCCCCCGACGCTGGTGGGGTCGTGCACAACCTCAACGCCGATACCGCCGCGGCCGCCCTCGCCGTCGCGTTGAACGCGGTCAAACTCGTGGTGCTCACCGACGTCGAAGGGCTCTACAGCGACTGGCCGGATCGATCCTCGCTGGTGCAGCAGATCAGCACCGGGGAGCTTGCGGAGGTTCTCCCGCTCATCGACAGCGGAATGGCGCCGAAGATGGCCGCCTGTCTTCGTGCGGTGGAGGGTGGCCTCAGACGGGCGACCGTCGTCGACGGGCGGCTGCCACATGCCCTGTTGCTCGAGATGCTCACCAGTGAGGGCACCGGAACGATGGTCGTCCCGTCGCCGGAATCCGCAGCGAGAACCGGAACGGACCCGCGGAGATGACAAGCCGCACGAGCACGCTCATCCAGCGCTGGGAGGCGGTGATGGCTGCGAACTACCGGACTCCGCCGATCGCGCTGGTCCGGGGTCAGGGCGCGCAGGTCTGGGACGAGAAGGGCAGGTCATACGTCGACCTGATCGGCGGGATCGCGACCAACGTCCTGGGACATGGCCATCCAGCCGTCGTCGAGGCGGTCAACCGGCAGGTCAGCACGCTCGGCCACACGTCGAACCTGGTCGTCAACGAACCCGGGATCCGCCTGGCCGAGCGGCTGATCGACCTCGTCGGACGTCCCGGCCGGGTGTTCTTCTGCAACTCCGGTGCCGAAGCGAACGAGGCCGCATTCAAGGTCTCCCGGCTGACCGGGCGTAGCGGCATCGTCGCCGCGCTCGGCTCCTTCCACGGCCGGACGATGGGCTCGCTGGCACTCACCGGGCAACCCGAGAAGTCGGCGCCCTTCGCCCCGCTGCCCGGCGGTGTGACGCACATTCCGTACGGCGACACCGCCGCCCTCGAGGCAGCCGTGGACGAGGACACCGCGATGGTTCTGCTCGAGCCGATCCTCGGTGAGGGCGGCATACTGCCCGCCCCGCCGGGATACCTTGCCGACGCTGCCGCGGCGGCGCGCAGCGCCGGAGCACTGTTCGCCCTCGACGAGGTGCAGACCGGGATCGGTCGTACGGGCGCCTGGTTCGCTCACGCGGAAAGCGGTGTGGAGCCAGATCTGGTGACCCTGGCCAAGGGCCTCGGTGGCGGCCTGCCGATCGGGGCGATGCTTGCCTTCGGCCCTGCGGCGGACCTGCTCCAGCCGGGCAGCCACGGGTCCACCTTCGGCGGCAATCCGATCTCGTGTGCCGCTGCACTTGCCGTGCTCGACACGATCGCTGGCGACGGGCTGCTCAGCCGAGCCAAGCAGATCGGTACGTTCATCACCGAAGGCGTCGCAACACTTGCTCACCCGCTCTTCACCGGCGTCCGCGGCGAGGGCGCGCTGGTGGCGATCACCATGTCCCAGCCCGAAGCGGCGGCAGTCGAGGCCGCGTTGCGTGCGGCGGGCTTCCTGGTCAATGCGGTCGCCCCGGATGCCCTCCGGCTGGCGCCGCCGTTGGTGATCACCGACGGCCAACTGGGCGCGTTCCTCCGCGCGCTCGACACGATCACGATGGGGAGCCACTCATGACCCGGCACTTCCTGCGCGACGACGACCTCACCGCGGACGAGCAGGGCGAGATCCTCGCCTTCGCCGCGGAGTTGAAGGCCAAACGCCCAGCCGGACCCCGACCGCTGGACGGACCCCGGACGGTCGCGCTGATCTTCGACAAGCCCTCGACGCGGACCCGGGTGTCCTTCTCCATCGGGATCGCCGAACTCGGCGGCTATCCGCTGGTGATCGACGCCCAGAACAGCCAGCTCGGCCGCGGTGAGCCGATCGAGGACACCGCCCGCGTGTTGGACCGGCAGTGTGCGGCGATCGTCTGGCGAACCTTCGGCCAGCAGCGGATCGAGGCGATGGCCTCGGCCAGCCGAGTTCCGGTGATCAACGCGCTGACCGACGAGTTCCACCCCTGCCAGATCCTGGCCGACCTGCAGACCGTCGCCGAGCGTCGTGGGGCACTGGCCGGGCTGACGCTGACCTACCTCGGGGACGGGGCCAACAACATGGCGCATTCCTACCTGCTCGGCGGCGCGCTGGCCGGGATGCACGTACGAGTCGGCTCGCCGGAGAGCTACCAGCCGGACCCGGCAATCCTGGACCGGGCCGGTCGACTCGCCGCCGAGACCGGTGGTTCGGTGCGATGGACCTCCGATCCCGCAGCCGCGGCTGACGGGGCCGACGTGCTCGCTACGGACACCTGGGTGTCCATGGGGCAGGAGGGCGAGGGGGGCGACCGGGCGACGCCGTTCGCCCCGTACGCGATCGACGCGCCGGCATTGGTCCGGGCAGCCGATGACGCCGTCGTTCTGCACTGCCTGCCCGCCTATCGCGGCAAGGAGATCGCCGCCGAGGTCATCGACGGTCCGAACAGTGCGGTGTGGGACGAGGCGGAGAACCGGCTGCACGCCCAGAAGGCACTGCTCTGCTGGCTACTCCAGAGAAACGGACTTGAGGCGTGATGACCATGGCCCCGCCATTGACGCGTAGCGCCCGGCACGCCCGGATCGTCGAACTCATCGACTCCAGGCCCATCCACTCCCAATCCGAGCTTGCCGAGGCGCTGGAGGCCGGCGGTGTCGCGGTCACCCAGGCGACCCTGTCCCGGGACCTCGACGAACTGGGCGCGGTGAAACTCCGCGGCGTCGACGGAGAGCCTGGGGTCTACGTCCTGCCCCAGGAGGGCGCCTCCCCGCTGCGGCCGGCCCAGCGCGCCCCGGACGTCCTCGTCCATCGACTGGGCGAACTGCTCACCGGTGTACAGGCCACCGCCAACCTGGTCGTCGTCCGAACCCCGCCGGGAGCCGCTCAGTTCCTCGCCTCGGCGCTGGACAAGGCGGGCCTCCCGGCTGTTCTCGGCACGATCGCCGGCGACGACACGCTGCTGGTGATCACCCGCGATCCGGACGGTGGCCAGGTCCTGGCCGCCGAACTCGCCACCCTGGCCGGCCGCGGCCGTCGCGGCGATTCAGCAGAAACCACCGCACCACACGAGCAGGGAGAAGCATGACTTCCAGTGAGCAAGGCGCGCACGCGTGGAGCGCGTCATGACAGCAGAGCGCGTCGTCCTGGCCTACTCCGGTGGGCTGGACACCTCGGTAGCCATCGGCTGGATCGCGCAAGCGACCGGAGCCGAGGTCGTGGCCGTGGCCTGCGACGTCGGTCAGAACGGCGAGGACCTCGAGGTGATCCGTCAGCGAGCCCTGGCCTGCGGTGCCGTCGAGTCCGTCGTTGCCGACCTCAAGTCGGAGTTCGCCAGCGAGTACTGCGGCCCGGCCCTGCGCGCCAACGCCCTCTACATGGACCGCTACCCGTTGGTCTCGGCGCTGTCCCGACCGGTGATCGCCAAGGCGTTGGTCGCCGCAGCCCAGACCTATGGGGCTGGCACCGTCGCGCACGGCTGCACGGGGAAGGGCAACGACCAGGTGCGGTTCGAGGTGGGAATCGCCGCGCTCGCCCCGTATATGAAGGTCCTCGCCCCCGTACGAGACTCCGGGATGACGCGGGACAAGGCCATCGCCTTTGCCGAGGAACGGTCGCTGCCGATCGACGTGACCAAGAAGTCGCCGTACTCGATCGACCAGAACCTCTGGGGGCGTGCGGTGGAGACCGGATTCCTCGAGGACATCTGGAACGCCCCGATCGAGGACCTCTACGAATACACCCAGAACCCGGCGACCCCCCGTGAACCGGACGAGGTCGTCGTCGGCTTCACCGAGGGGATTCCGACCTCGGTCGACGGCGAGCCGGTCTCGGTGCTGCAGGCAGTCATTGCGCTCAACCGACGGGCCGGTGCTCAGGGCATCGGCCGGCTCGACATGGTCGAGGATCGGCTGGTCGGGATCAAGAGCCGCGAGGTGTACGAGGCGCCCGGTGCGATTGCGCTGATCACTGCCCATCAGGAGATCGAGAGCGTCACCGTGGAGCGCGACCTCGCGCGGTTCAAGCGCCAGGTCGGGCAGCGTTGGGCCGAACTCGTCTACGACGGGCTCTGGTTCTCCCCGCTCAAGGCCGCGCTGGACGCGTTCCTCGTCGAGTCCAGTCGGACCGTGACCGGTGAGGTACGGATGACCCTGCATGCGGGTCGTGCAGTTCCGACCGGTCGGCGCAGTGCGGCCTCGCTGTACGACTTCGGCTTGGCCACCTACGACTCCGACGACACCTTCGATCAAGGACTGGCCAAGGGCTTCGTCGAGCTGTGGGGACTGCCCAGCAAGCTGGCTGCCGCACGTGATCAGCGTCTGGCAGGCTGCGCGGGGTGACCATCGGCGCCTCGGCGGACTCCCGGCTCTGGGGCGCGCGGTTCACGACCGGTCCAGCGCAGGCGCTGGCAGCGCTGTCGCGCTCCGTGCACTTCGATTGGCGGCTGGCACCGTACGACCTGCTCGCCTCCCGGGCCCATGCCCGGGTTCTCCACCGAGCGGATCTGCTCACCGCTGACGAGCTCGAGACCATGCTCGAGGCACTCGGCGGTCTGGACTCGGCTGTTCAGGACGGGAATTTCACGGCCGGTCCGGACGACGAGGATGTCCACGCGGCCCTCGAGCGCGGCCTGATCGATCGACTCGGCCCACTCGGCGGAAAACTGCGGGCCGGTCGTAGTCGCAACGACCAGATCGCGACCGATCTGCGGCTGTACCTGCGCGACCACGTCCGCATGCTCGTGGCCTCGGTCGTCGAGCTGGAGACCGCGCTCATCGACAAGGCAGCCGACCATCGAGAGGCAGCCGCGCCCGGGCTGACCCATCTGCAGCATGCCCAGCCGATCCTGTTCGCCCACCAGCTACTGGCCCACGTGCACGCGTTGGCCCGTGACGTCGACCGGTTCCTGGACTGGGATCGGCGGGCGGCGATCAGCCCCCTGGGAGCCGGGGCGCTGGCTGGGTCGTCGTTGCCGATCGACCCGGACGCGGTCGCCGCTGAGCTCGGCTTCGATTCCGCCGCCACGAACTCGGTGGACGCCGTCTCCGACCGAGATTTCGCGGCTGAGTTCCTGTTCGTCAGCGCGCTGCTCGGCGTGCACCTGTCCCGGTTGGGTGAGGAGGTGATCCTTTGGACGACCACCGAGTTCTCCTGGGTGGAACTCGACGACGCGTTCGCAACCGGCTCCTCGATCATGCCGCAGAAGAAGAACCCGGATATCGCCGAACTGGCTCGTGGCAAGTCGGGCCGGTTCATCGGGCACCTCACCGGCCTGCTCGCCACCCTCAAGGGGCTACCCCTGGCCTATGACCGCGATCTGCAGGAGGACAAGGAGCCGGTGTTCGACACCGTGGACCAGCTCCTGATGCTGCTCCCTGCCCTGGCCGGGATGATCGCGTCGATGCGCGTGGACGAGCAGCGGCTGGCCGAGTCGACGCCGACCGGCCATGCCTTGGCCACCGAGGTCGCTGACTGGTTGGTCCGCAGCGGAGTGCCCTTTCGGGACGCACACGAGGTCAGCGGTGCTCTGGTGGGCCGGGCCAGCGCCGTCGGAGTGCAGCTCTGGCAGCTCTCCGACGAGGCATTGCGCGCCGTCGATCCCAGGCTGACCCCAGAGGTACGGCAAGTGCTCACGGTGCGTGGAGCGCTGGAGGCCCGATCGGCGACCGGAGGCACCGCGCCGGTACGGGTGGCCGAACAGCTGGCAAGCCTGCGTGAGCTGGTTCGTACCCACCGGGCCTGGGCCCAGCAGCCCCTGCGTCCCGGCTGACCTCCGGTGGAGCTTGCCGAGGCACTGTCCGACCGGGCGGTGACCGCGGCGCCACAACTGCTGGGCGCCCTGCTCACGCGACAGTCCGCCGAGGGCGAGGTCACGGTACGGATCACCGAGGTCGAGGCCTACAGCGGGAATGGGAACGATCCTGCCGCGCATACCCATCGGGGGCCGACCTCCCGTAACCAGGTCATGTTCGGGCCCCCTGGAACCCTCTACGTCTACTTCAGCTACGGGATGCACTGGTGCGCCAACGTCGTCTGCGCGCCCCCTGGCGCCGGGGAAGCGGTGTTACTCAGGGCGGGGGAGGTGATCGAGGGCATCGAGCTGGCCCGCGGTCGCCGGCCGGCTGCTCGACGCGACCTCGAGTTGGCCCGTGGCCCCGCCCGGCTCACCCAGGCCTTGGGCATCACCGGGGCCGACAACGGCGCGAGTCTGCTCGACAACGGCTCCGGGCTGTCGCTGAGCAGGGCAGCGGTGGCGCCGCCCAGGTCGGGCATTGGAACGGGTCCACGAGTGGGCATCAGCAAAGCGGCAACGTTGCCCTGGCGATTCTGGATCGACGGAGATCCGACGGTGAGCCGATTCCGTGGCCGATGAACGCGTCGGCCGGGCGTTGCCCGCGGCTCGCGTTGTGATCGCGACGGAGGCGGCATAGCGTCCTGGTCCTCCCCGGTCGCGGGGATCTACTCGCCCGGGGGGCCGCAGGGTGCACGAGCTGTCCATCACGCAGAGCGTCGTCGACGTCGTCACCGAGCGCACGGGGGAGGCCCGAGTGGCCAAGGTGCATCTGCAGATCGGCAAGCTCTCCGGAATCGTGCCAGACTCCGTACGGTTCTGCTTCGAACTCATCGCCGCCGACACCCCACTGGCCGGTGCGGTGCTGGAGATCGATGAACCCCTCGGAGCCGCGCACTGCCGGGGATGTGGCGAGAATTTCGCGCTACCCGATCTGATCTTGTTGTGTCCGTGTGGAAGCGCCGATGTCCAGGTGGTCGCCGGGACGGAGCTGGCCGTCAAGTCCGTGGAGGTCGTCTAGATGTGTCTCACCTGTGGTTGCGGAGACGCTGGCGCGGTCCGAGTCCGGGTGCCTGGAGCGACCGAGCCGGCGGCACACCCCCAGCCCCACGACCATGCACACGAGCACCCACACGGGCACGAACACGGATCCGAGCATGTCGGCGATGCCGACCATAGGCACCCGCACGACGAGTCACGCAGCGCGGTGCCCGCGCCGGCGACCCGGACCATCGACATCGAGCAGGAACTGCTGGCCAAGAACGACTCCTTGGCTGAGCAGAACCGCGGTTGGCTGGCCGATCACCGGATCACCGCGATCAACCTGATGAGTTCGCCCGGCTCGGGTAAGACCTCCCTGCTCGAACGAACCATCAAAGAGGCGGGCGGCCACCGCCCGGTCTGCGTCGTGGAGGGCGATCAGGAGACCCTGTTCGACGCCGAGCGCATCCGGGCCACCGGCGCGTCGGTGGTCCAGGTCAACACCGGGGCGGGTTGCCATCTCGACGCCGACATGCTGCGCCGGGGGATCGAATCACTAGATCCGCCCGACGGTTCCCTGCTGCTGGTCGAGAACGTCGGAAATCTCGTCTGTCCCGCGCTGTTCGACCTCGGTGAATCCGGCAAGGTCGTGGTCATCTCGGTCACCGAGGGGGACGACAAGCCGCTGAAGTACCCGCATATGTTCGCCGCTGCAGATCTCATCGTCATCAACAAGATCGATCTGCTGCCCTACGTCGACTTCGACACCGCTCGATGTGAGCGCGACGCCCGGAGCCTGAACCCCGAGGTCGAGACGTTGCAGCTGTCGGTGAAGAGCGGCGCCGGGATGGATTCCTGGTACCGGTGGCTGGATCGGCTCTGAGGTCTCCTCTCGCCGCCCGAACTGCTGCAGATCTGGATCTTTCAGCGTCACGCGGTGGGGGACTTAGGGTCCACATACTTGACACTCGATTTAGCGCCGAGTAGACCGAGAGGTACATCACACCGGGGGCCGATGAAAGGTTCTCGCGACAGGGCTCAGAGAAGCGGGCCCAGAGAGCTGGCAGCCATGCAAACAGCCGAAGCCATCGCCGCGGAACAGACCCTGATTCACGTCTTGTGGATCAACGCCGGTCTCAGTTGTGACGGGGACTCCGTTGCATTGACCGCGGCCACCCAACCGAGCATCGAGGAAATCGCCCTCGGCATGCTCCCTGGACTCCCGCAGATCGCGGTGCACTGGCCACTGATCGACTTCGAGTCCGGCCCCAATGGCGGTGCCGATGACTTCCTCGAGTGGTTCTTCAAGGCCGACCGTGGAGAGCTCGAGCCGTTCGTGCTGGTGGTCGAGGGGTCGATCCCCAACGAGCAGCTGCACGACGAGGGCTACTGGTGCGGTTTTGGCAACAACCCGGCGACCGGTCAGCCGATGACCACCAGCGAGTGGCTGGACCGCTTGGCTCCCAAGGCCACCGCGATCGTGGCGGTCGGCACCTGTGCCACGTATGGCGGCATCCACGCCATGGCCGGCAACCCGACCGGCGCCATGGGCGTTCCGGACTACCTGGGCTGGGACTGGAAGTCCAAGGCCGGCATCCCCATCGTGTGCGTGCCCGGATGTCCGATCCAGCCGGACAACCTGTCGGAGACGTTGACCTATCTCCTCTACATGGCCACCGGCCAGGCTCCGATGATCCCGCTCGACGAGGCACTGCGTCCCACCTGGCTATTCGGCCAGACCGTGCACGAAGGTTGCGACCGTGCCGGGTACTACGAGCAGGGCGACTTCGCGACCGAGTACGGCTCGCCCAAGTGCATCGTGAAGCTGGGCTGCTGGGGACCAGTTGTGAAGTGCAACGTGCCCAAGCGCGGCTGGATGAACGGAATGGGCGGTT
>JALZIL010000074.1 GCA_030860305.1 Actinomycetota bacterium | reverse complement strand
TTCTTGTACTGCACCCAGTCACAGACCAGGCGCAGCCGGGACAGGTCGACAGCGTCCTCGCACAGGGCGTCGACGATGGGTGACAGGCACGCCGTCAGGTCCAGCGCTCTGTCGCCCCGCAGTTTCTTGGTGGGGCGAACCTCAACCAGCATCGTGTGTCCTTCCGGTTCTGATCTTCAGGCCTTCGCTCGCTGCGCTCACCGGTCGGTCCGCTCCTCGGGCCGCGGACGGCCCTGCGATGCTCCCGCCCTCTCGGCCTGTGGGCGCGGTCGCCGTACGTGGCGGGATGCCGGCGCGCTCGAGCAGTTCGGGTACGACCTGCTCATGACCGAAGGCCATGACGTGTACGCCGGCCACACCAGCCGTCTCACGCAGCGTCTCGATGGTCTCGACGCACACTGCCATCCCTTGCGCCGCAACCTGATCCGAGGGAACGCCGCGCAACCGCCGTACGACATGGTCGGGAATGTGGATGCCGGGGACCTTGGACTGCATGAACTCCATCGCTCGTACGGTGCGGATCGGTCCGACTCCGGCGATCACACCGCAGCGCTGCTCGAGCCCGAGGTCGGTGACCTCCCCCATCCACCGGCCGAAGACGTCGATGTCGAAGACGAACTGGGTCTGGATGAACTCCGCGCCCGCGGCGACCTTCTTGCCCATCCGTTGGGCACGAAAGCGCAGTGGTGGCGCGAAGGGGTTCTCGACCGCCCCGATCAACCAGTGCGGGGCCGGCTTCACCGGCTTACCGGACAGCAGCCGTCCCTGGTCACGCATCAGCCGTGCGGTCCAGATGAGCTGGACGCTGTCCAGGTCGAAGACCGGCATGGCGTCGGGATGATCGCCGAAAGTGGGATGATCCCCGGACAGCATCAAGACGTTCGGGATGCCGACGGCGCCGGCCGAGATCAGATCCGATTGCAGCGCGATCCGGTTGCGGTCGCGGGTGGTCAACTGCATGACTGGCTCGACACCGCTGCGCAGCGCCAGGATGCTGCCCGCCCAGCTTGCCAAGCGGGTGTGCGAGCCCTGGTTGTCGGTGATGTTGGCGGCATCCACCCAGTCCCGGAGCAGCTCCGCCTTCGCTGCGATGGCCCCGGCGTCGGCACCGCGCGGCGGCCCGATCTCTGCGGTGACCGCGAATCGGCCGGAGTGCAGCGCGGTTCGCAGCCGTCCCTCACCGGCGGTGATCATGCCTTCGGTCCCCCGGCCACGAGTCGTAGGTCGGTCAGAACCAGATGGGTACGGGTCAGGCCGTCATCGGTGGTCCACAGGTCGTCGTCGCGGCCCTGCCAGTAGTTGACCCAGGAGCTCTTACCCCACTCCCGATGGTCGATCGGACGCTGTAGCAGGGTCAGATCGCTGACTCTGCCCTCCTGCTCGGCCCGCTCGTACGCGGTGACCCAGACGCACTGCGTGTCGGGGTAGACCTCGCAGGCACCTGTGGCCGACACCCCTCCACAGGGGCCATTGCGCAGCTGCTTGGGGCAGGTCATCGGGCAGGCATAGCCGGTTGCCGGCAGCGCACACTGACCGCACATCCGGCACCCGAAGGCGCTGCCCTTGACCTGCTTCTCGGCGTAGGTGAACGCCTTGTACAGCCTCTTGTGCCGTTCGAGGAAACGGGCGAACCAACGCTTCACCGTGCCGGGGGTCAGCAAGTGATGCAACAGGTACATCGAACGTGCCGACCACGAGGGCCTGGTCGGTCGGGGCCAGGCCGCCCCTGTGACGACCGTGCTCAAACCCGCGCGGGCAGGAGCGCGCCGAAACCGCCACGCATCGTGCCTCCAGCCAGCGCTCATCAAGTCCGGTCCGGTGATCGGAGTCTCATCATCTCCTCGCCAAGCAAGCCCGGGTAGCCGCTTTCGACCACAAATTCCATGGCCGGGGCTTTGTGCCCACGGCACAACCTCATGAGCCCGGCTGGGTCAGCCGTACGGCGTGAGAAGTTGATCGACGGGAGCGAAGTCGTCGGTCAGAACCAATGGATCCGGGCCGAGAAAGTCGTCGAGCTGGGGCTGGCTCACGATCGACATCGGGGTGGCCCGATCGAGCAGCCCTGCGCCGATCGCGACCCGGTCCAGTGGCTCGTCGGAGGCCAGCACCACGATGTTCCCGCCGCGCGCGCCTTGCAGGTCTCCCGTGGGGCTGATCACCAGCAGGTGGTCGAAGATCGCGGCCACGGTGGCGATCTCTGCGCGGGCGAAGTCCAGCGGGTCGTGATCGATGATGTTGAGCGCGTACAGGCCGCCGGGCACGAGCGCCCTCGTAATCTCCACGACGGCTTCGCGAGTGGTCAGATGCCAGGGAACGGCCACCCCACCGAAGGCATCCCCGACCACGACATCGGATTGGCCGGTCGGCGCTTGGGCCAAGCCCACTCGTCCGTCACCGACCGTGACGCGCAGATCGTCGACGTCTGGGAGCGAAAGCCGCTCGCGGTCCACGGCGACCACTCCCGGGTCGACCTCCACAACTGTGTTGACTCCACCGGGTCGGGTATCCAGCAGGTACCGCGGGAGGGTCATTCCTCCGCCACCGATGTGCAGAACCGACAGCGGCGTACCGGGGGGCGCATGCACGTCGAGAGCGACTGCGATGGCACGCGAATAGGCGAACTCGAGGTGGGTCGGGTCGTCGAGATCGACGTAGCTGTGCCGCAGCGTGTCCAGGATCAGCAGCCGGCCACTGTCGCGATCAGGGTCGGTGGTCACGCTGGCGCAGTGGTAGCGGGTCTCGGTGTCGCAGGACTGCGGGGCAAGGATGCCCAAGCCGGCTGCGACGATGAGCAGAGACAGCAGTCCGGCAGTGCGTGACTTCGCCATCCCCCACCGGCCGCCCGCGCCGGATCCGCGAGAGGCGAGTATCGTCGCGATTCCGCCGAGGGCGAGCAGCCCTCCGGTGCTGAGCAGTATGACGCTGGTGGGGATCAGCGCGACCAGGACGAATCCGGTGAGGAACGTCGCCACGATCGCGCCGAGGGTGCTGATCCCGGACAGTCTGCCGACCACCGAGCCGGTCTCGGAAAGACTTGCCAGCTGCAGCTTGACGACCATCGGCGGAACCGCGGACAGCAGCGCGGCCGGCGCGAAGACGGTCACGGCGGCGAGAAGCAGGGCCACGCTCGCTGCCGCACTCGGCCCGACGCCCTCCGCGACGAACCGGACGGTGGGCGTGATCAGCAGGACCAGAGCACCGCCGGCCAGCAGCAGCGGTCCGATCAGCCGGCGGGGGTTACGTATGTCGGCCACCCGGCCGCCGGCCCAGGCGCCGAGCGCGATCGCAGCGAGGGCGAACCCGATGACAGCGGTGTTGGTCTCCAGGGTGATGCCGACGTAGGGCGCGATCAGCCGTAGCGAGGTGATCTCCAGAACGAGGACAGCGGCTGAGGACCCGAAGACCAGGGCGGCGGCGGCGTACGGGGGCAGCGCCCGGGTCGGTGGTGTCGGGTGGCTCATCCTGGGTTGTCGAAGCTCAGTTGCTGGGCCTGTTCCTGGTCGGCGCGGCCGAGGTCGACCCGCTCGCGCAGCTGGGGACCGTTGTTCTTGACGTTGCCGACCTCGGGCCCGACCGGCCGCCGCTCCAGCGACTCCACGACCTCCAGCGGAGTCGGTTCCAGCAGCACCCCCGGATCGTGCGGCTCCGGGTCCAGCCAGGCATCCCAGCGCTCGCGCGGCAGGACGAACGGCATCCGGTCATGAACCTCGACCAACGGGCCGACCGCCGGGATGGTGATCACCGTGCAGGTCAGCAGCAGGTCCGGTTTGGTCCCCCAGATCTCCCACAGGCCGGCCAGGGCCAGCACCGAGCCGTCCTCGGGGGTCATGAAGTACGGCTGTTTCGCAGCACCCTTGGCCCCTGAGCCGGTGATCATCCACTCGTACCAGCCGTCGGCGGGGATCAGCGCCCGCCGCCGTTCGAAGGCCTTCCTGAAGGCCGGTTTGTCGGTCAGCGACTCGACTCTGGCATTGAACATCTTGGAGCCGATCTTGCGGTCCTTGGCCCAGGACGGGACCAACCCCCAGCTGACCACTGACAACTCCCGATAGGGCTGCTGGTCCTCGTCCTTCGGTTTTCGGGTGCGTACGGCATAGACCGGGTCGGTCGGTGCCACGTTGTAGTCGGCAGGCACGTTCGGGGCGTTATCGGCCAGGATCGCCTCGAACTCCACCTCGAGATCGTCCGGGTTGTTGCTCGCCGCATACCGGCCACACATGCCGCCAACTCTATGCGGCGGTGCCTGCGGGCGAGTGCGAGACACTGGACCTGATGGACACCGAGACACTCACCTCGACCGCGCCCTGGTCGGCGCCGTACGCTGCTGCGCCGGTCGATGCCCGGACAAGCGTCCCGGGTTCGAAGTCCATGACGAACCGCGCCCTGATCCTGTCCGCCCTTGCCGATGGGCCAAGCCGGATCGAGGCTCCGCTGCGGGCCAGGGACACCGCGCTGATGGCCGAGGCGCTGAGCGCGATCGGGACCGAGATCACCGACCAGAACGACGGATCGTGGATCGTCACGCCGCAGCACCTCCTCGGACCGGCCGAGATCGACTGCGGGCTCGCCGGGACGGTTCTGCGCTTCGTACCCCCGGTTGCCGCCCTGGCGCACGGAGAGGTCCGCTTCGACGGGGATCCACGGCTCCGCGAGCGACCCAATGGCTCCTTGATAGGTGCGCTGCGTCAACTGGGCGCCGACATCGACGACGCCGGCCGCGGTAGAGCGCCATTCGTCGTTCGCGGAACCGGGGCGCTGCCCGGCGGGTCGGTGACCGTGGACGCCACCGGCTCCTCGCAAATGATCAGCGGCCTGCTGCTCGCCGCAGCACGATTCGAGGTTGGGGTCGAGGTGATCGCGGCTGGCGCCGTGCCGTCAGCGCCCTACCTCGAGATGAACATCGCGATGCTGCGCGACCGTGGCGTCGAGGTCGAGGCCGACATGGACGCTGGGCGCGGACGTTGGCGGGTGGCACCGGGGGCTGTGCGGGCACGCGACGTTCGGATCGAGCCCGACCTGAACACCGCTGCCCCGTTCGCGGCCGCCGCACTGGCCACCGGCGGTCGGGTCACCATTCCCGGATGGCCACAGTCCACGACCCAGCCCGGTGGCCAGCTGCCCAGGTGGCTGACCGCGATGGGCGCGACGTGCGCGATCACTGCCGAGGGGCTGACGGTGACCGGCGGCGCGACGATCAACGGAATCGAAGCCGATCTCGGTGAAGTCTCCGAACTGGTCCCGGTGCTCGCCGCGCTTGCCGTCCTTGCCGATTCGCCCTCCCGGTTGACCGGAGTGGCCCACATCCGCGGCCACGAAACCGATCGGATCACTGCGCTTTGGACAGAGTTGTCAGCCTGCGGCGCTGAGGTCAGCGAGCTACCCGACGGGCTGGTCATCGTCCCGCGTCCGTTGCACGGTCGATCCTTCAACACCTACGACGACCATCGCTTGGTGATGGCCGCGGCGGTCCTGGGTCTGGCGGTCGAAGGAATCGCCGTCGTCGGCGCCTCGACCGTGGGGAAGACGATGCCCGACTTCACCTACCGCTGGCAGGCGATGCTCGACCATGGGGATTGCAGAGCAGCCATCGAGTGAGTTCTCGCGGCCGGCACATAGACAGTGATCGCTACGACGAGGACTCGGTCCGGGTTCGTCCCTCGCGGCACGGTTCACGGGCACGTACGCGTACGCGGCCGGCACACGAGGACGCCCGTTTCGGCGTCGTGCTCGTCGTCGACCGTGGTCGCTTTCGGTGTCTGGTCGACGGCGAGCCGGTCACCGCCATGCGGGCCAGAGAACTCGGCCGGCGGGCGATCGTCGTCGGTGACCACGTCCGGATCGTGGGTGACATGTCGGGTGGGGCAGATGCTTTGGCGCGCATCGTGACCGTGCACCCGCGGGTGAGTGAGCTACGCCGTACCGCCGATGACACCGACCCCACCGAGCGGGTCGTCGTGGCGAATGCAGATCAGCTCGTGATCGTGACGGCGATCGCCGATCCACCACCGCGGACCGGCTTCATCGACCGGTGCCTGGTGGCCGCCTTCACTGCGGGCCTGGAACCGCTGCTCTGCCTGACCAAGGGCGATCTCGGTGATGCCACGGAGCTGTTCGACACCTACGACGTACTGTCCGTACCCGCCGTCGTCGTGCGCCACGATGCGCCACTGGATTCCTTGGCCGAGCGACTGGGCGGGCGCACGAGTGTCCTGATAGGACATTCCGGGGTCGGCAAGTCCAGCCTGGTCAACCGGCTGGTCCCGGACACCTTCCGCGCGATCGGGGACGTGAGCAAGATCGGTAGGGGCCGGCACACCTCGTCCTCGGCGATCTTGTTGCCGCTGCCAGGTGGGGGTTCGGTGATCGACACGCCCGGTATTCGCTCCTTCGGTCTGGCACATGTCAGCGCCGACGACCTGTTGAGCGCCTTCGCCGATCTGGCCCCGGGAGCCGAGCAGTGCCCGCCTGGCTGTGCGCACATGGACGCTGCGGACGGCTGCGCGCTGGATGCGTGGGTCGCCGACGGCCACGCCGAAACGGAGCGCCTGGAGTCCTACCGGCGGCTCGCGGGTGCTCGGCGCGCGGATCCAGAGGATCTCACGCGCTAACGTTCGCGCGTGGTCGATGCCTCAGGAGGACCGAGCCGGTTCGCTGAGGACCTGCGCCTGGCCCATGCCCTCGCCGACGGCGTCGACTCGATGGCATTGGAGCGCTTCCGTGCTCAGGACCTGACGATCTCGACCAAAGCAGACCAGACGCCGGTCACTGACGTCGACCGGACCATCGAAGACGCTTTGCGATCCACGCTATCCCGGGTACGGCCACGCGATGCGGTGCTGGGTGAGGAGTACGGCGAATCCGGCCACGGTTCGCGTCGCTGGGTGATCGACCCGATCGACGGTACGAAGAACTTCGTTCGCGGCGTGCCGGTCTGGGCTGTGCTGATCGCTCTGATGGACGGCGACGATGTCGCTGTCGGACTGGTGGCCGCCCCTGGGCTGCAACGACGTTGGTGGGCATGCAAAGACGGAGGTGCGTGGACCGGCCGAAGCCTGAGTGCGGCATCCCGATGCGAGGTCTCCTCGGTCTGCTCGATGCCCGATGCGTTCCTGTCGTACTCGAGTCTCGGCGGCTGGGCGGAGCGCTACCGGTTGGAGAACTTCCTGCACCTGACCCGCTCCGTCGGGCGGACCCGCGCGTACGGCGACTTCTGGTCCTACATGCTGCTTGCGCAGGGTGCGGTGGACATTGCCTGCGAACCGGAGGTCTCACTCTGGGACCTTGCCGCGCCGTCGGTGATCGTCACCGAGGCGGGGGGCCGCTTCACCGATCTGTCCGGTGTAGACGGTCCGGCCGGAGGAAGCGCGGTGGCCACCAACGGACACTTGCATGACAGCGTCCTCGAACTCCTTTGCCGAGATCCGTCCCAGGACGACGAACCAACATGACAGAGACGTTGCGCCGGATCACCGCGGCCGCCGAGCGCACCAGCGCGCCATGGATTCCCGGATCGCCGATCCGCACCCAGGCTAGGTCGGAGGCGGGTGATGCATGGGATTGAGGATGGGTTTTCGGCCTTGGTCGATCCAGGTGGGTGGCCGGAACCAGGCCCGACCGGCGTGAATGAAGACTTCCCAGTCGCCGTGTTCGATGTCGCGGTGGTGGTAGCCGCAGAGCAGGACGCCGTTGTTCTGGTCGGTGCGGCCGCCGTTGATCCAGTTCACAATTTGGTGGGCCTCGCACCAGGAGATCGGGCGATCGCAGCCCGGCCAGGCACACCCTCGATCCCGCAGCTCTAACGCCGTTCGGGCGGGTCCGGTGAACAGCCGTCGGGCCCGGCCGAGGTCGATCACGGCGCCGGCCTGGTCCAGGAGACAGGGGATGATCTCGGCGTCGCAGCCCAGGTAGCCGGCCAGGCTCGGGGAGATCTGGAAGCCGTCATTCAGCCTGCCGATGCCCGTGCGGTCTTTGAGGGATGCCGCGGCGATGGTGATCACGATCCTCGGCTTGATCCCACCAGTCGACGGCAACTCACCGGCGGCGAGTTGGCGTCGACACAGCTCATGGAGGGCGTCGTGGCGGCGTTCGGCGGGGCTGCGCCGGTCCGGTTCTCCGGCGGCGGTGTCGGGGATCGGCGCGGACAGCCCGTCCAGTGCCGCGCCGATCACTGCGCCGGTCACAGGATCGAGGTATCCGCGCACGTACCGTCCGGCGCCGTGCTTGTCCGCAGTGATGGTCAGCAACCGTTTGGCATGGGCGGTCTGCTCCCGTTCGAGGAACGTCTTCTCGTCCCGGGCCTGGGTGCCGTCGGGGTCGACGCATTCGGCCAGCCGACGCCCGATCAGCGCGAGGGTGGCCGGGTCGAAGGTGTCGCAGTGCCCGATCATCAAGGTCTCGGCCGACGCGCTGAGTGCCGGGCCGAGGTCGGCGGGCAGGTCGGTGACCGAGCGGATGATCACCCGGGCCTGGCCGAGGCTGACCTGTCCGGCGGCCAGGGCCGTCCCGGTCTCCTGGAAGCCTTCGCGCAGCGACTTGGCGGTGCGGACCAGCATCGACGCCTCGGCGGGGTCGACCTGATGGGCTCCGTGCAGCCACGCCCGGGTCGAGGACGCGCCCCGGGAGCGGGCCAGCCCCCGGGCCTCGACCTCCCCGACCGCTGCCAGCAGCACCGCGTCGGCCTGAGCCCTGATCCGCAACGCCGCCGCGACCCGCTCGACGATCTCGGCGTCAGACTGCGCCCACAACCGCTGCTCGCACGCTTGCCCGAGCACGGCGCCGGCCCGGTCCAGGACCGAGGGCCCCGCCGAAGCCAACAACGAACTCATACCCCGACCATAGAGACCCGGTCTGACATTTCGGGCCCGGAAGTGGCTGCAGGCCAAACTGTTTCGAAACTCTTTGGCCACTTGAGTCAGATTCGCACCATCACCGCCAAACCAACCGGCCAGCGGACCAGACCACGAGGGCTAGACGCGTCCCACCTCCGAAACCGACGCGAGATTCGAGACCACACGCGCCCTGCCTCGCGGCCGTACGCCGCGGCGGGAGCTAGTAAGGCCGCCGACGACGCGTCCCGAGAACCCGTGAGGCCAGTCGTTGCTGCGTCTTCGGTTGGGAGCCGCAACTGGGTCCAGTCATGACCGATCGCTGGTGCAACGACGGCGTGCATGTCGTACCCGCGGAGTCCTCGACACCCCGCAGACAGCCGGAATGCTGCGCGCGGCGGCGATCTCGTACGCCCGTACCGGAGCCACCGCACTGTGGGCGGAACGCCTCGCCGATCAGCCCTACTGAGTCCCGACTGAACGCTGTGCAGTTGAAAAAGTTGCCGGACACTGCAGACGGTTCACTGCGACGAGCAGCCCGGACCTGTCCTGTGACCAACCGGGAAGACCCAGCGAAACGTGCTGAGCACTGGCTTCTTGCACCAGCAATCCCGCTCGCATCCACACTCGACCGCGCCCATAGCCTCGACGAAGCGCCCGATCACGGCAAACAGAACGTACAGCGACATCGCGCGCACGAGGAGACTCTTCACCTTCGAGAAGATGGCGCAGCCGTACGGCGACGGGCGGACGCGCGAACCAGGGCGCTCACCCCGACCACGATGAACCACAGCGACATGAGAATTCCCCCGATGCCGAACAACACGGCGAGCGCATCGATGCCGGCCGGGCCGACCAACGCAGGGGCAACGCCGAACGCGATGGCACCGATGGCCCCGATGATACCGACCACCGGGTGCGGCAGCGTGCGCCCACTGAGCACAGCCAGCGCGGCGAGCGCGAGGCTGAAGAGCGGGTAGATGATCAGACTCAGCACCAGGTGAGTGCCCAGGACCGGTGTGGCCTCACCGGCCCGCGCAGCGTCCTCGTCGACGAACGCACCAAGGTGGAAGGCCCCCTCGACGGCCAAGAGCACCGCCCCGACCGCGGCCACCCACGCTGCGCGTCGGGCCGCCGCCGACAACGGCATTGGGCTTCGAGCCAACGCGAAGAGGCCGATCAGAAAGCCGATCGTGGCAGCCACGATCAGGGCGTGGGACGGGATCCA
>JALZIL010000064.1 GCA_030860305.1 Actinomycetota bacterium | reverse complement strand
CTCGAGCGCTACGACGACATGCTGTTCATGGTGCTCAAGACCGCCCGTTACATCGAGCACGACGAACTCACCGCGACCAGCCAGATCATCGAGACCGGCGAGGTGATGGTCTTCCTCGGCACCAACTACGTCATCACGGTGCGACACGGGGCGCTCAGCCCGCTGGGTGGTCTGCGACAGCGCCTCGAGGACCAACCCGAACTGCTCAGCCACGGGCCGTCAGCGGTCCTCTGGGCGGTCACGGACATGATCGTGGACCAGTACGTCGTAGTGGCCGGCGCCGTCGAGGACGACGTCGACGAGGTCGAGGCACAAGTGTTTTCCACTGAACGGCGCGGCCACAGTGTCGGGCGGATCTATCAGCTCAAGCGGGAACTGCTCGAGTTGCGGCGCGCGGTCACGCCGCTGGAGGCGCCGATGCGGATGCTGGGCGAACGTCAGGTCCAGCTGATCCCCGACGAGATGCGTACCTACTTCCGCGACGTCAGCGATCACGTCTCCCGTGCCGGTGAGCAGGTGCTGGCCAACGACGAACTGGTTACCTCGATGCTGCAGGCCCAACTGGCCAAGGTCTCGGTGGCCGACAACGAGGACATGCGGCGGATCTCGGCCTGGGCGGCGATCATCGCGGTCCCGACCATGCTGGCCGGCATTTATGGGATGAACTTCGACTTCATGCCGGAGTTGCACTGGGAGTTGGGTTATCCCTTCGTGCTGGTCGTCATGGTCGTGGCGTGCACGCTGCTCTACCGCGGCTTCCGGCGTAACGGCTGGCTCTGACACCGACCTGATCGAATCCAGCCAACGACTCGACACCCGACCCTCGAAAGGGAGAACCCATGGAGGACAAGAAGATTCACGACCGCTTACAGGTGCTCGTGGACAAGGAACATGAACTGAGGGAGCGCCTGGGTCGCGGGGAGATCACTCCGGACGAAGAGCAGGCACGGCTTCGAGAGATCGAGATCGCCCGTGACCAGTCATGGGATCTGCTGCGCCAACGGCAGGCCCTCCGTGAGGCGGGGGCGGACCCGGATCAGGCGCGGGAGCGTTCCGCGGGAGAGGTGGAGGGCTACCTCCAGTAGCTCTGGCAAATCGATCATCGGAAGTGCCCGTGGGTTATTGGGCCGAAGGCGTCGATAAGCGGCCCTAGTTTCGATGATCAACTCGGTTTGGGCAGCCGGGCGGCGACGACCGCGTCGTACACCTGCCGTTTGGGTACCCTGAAGTGCTTGGCCGACTCGGCGATCGCCACTTTCCGCGACCTTCCGGCTCCCTCGCGGGCCAGCACCTCGCCGACGAAATCGCTGGGCCCGCCGGCCGGCCGTTGTGCCTCCCAGCCGGCGACGACGAGAGTGAGCTCCCCCCGTACACCGGCGGCGGCCCACACCTGGAGTTCGGCGAGACTGCCCCGCTCTATCTCCTCGTAGGTCTTGGTCAGCTCACGGCAGGCCACCGCCCGCCGGCCGGAACCCAACTCCGCGCCCATCGCCTCCAGCGTGGCCGAGATCCGATGCGGTGCCTCGAAGAAGACCATGGTGCGCTGCTCCTCCCGTAACTCGGCCAGTCGCCGGGTACGGGCTTGCGTCGAACGCGGCAGGAATCCCTCGAAACAGAATCGGTCCGAGGGCAGGCCGCTGACCGCGAGCGCGGTGGTGACCGCGGACGGGCCGGGCAGGCTGGTCACGACGTACCCGGCATCGGCGGCCGCCCGTACCAACCGGTAGCCGGGATCTGAGACAGCCGGCATCCCCCCGTCACTGATCAGTACGACGTCGGATCCCGCTCCCAGGGCGGCCAACAGTCCGGGCACCCGGGCCGTCTCGACGGCGTCGTAGTACGACACGATCCGCCCGGACACGGTGACGCCGAGGTCGGCGGCCAAGCGTCGCAACCGACGGGTGTCCTCGGCAGCGATCACGTCCGCATTGCCGAGTGCCGTTGCGAGCCGAGGGCTCACGTCCCCCGCCTGACCCAACGGTGCCCCGGCCACGATCAGCCGGCCGGAGCGCTCTCGGTCGGTGTGCGCACTGTCGGGCACGTGATCGGCTGCGGACACCAGGTCAGCCTACGATCGCTGCCATGGCGGTACTGGCTCCGGAACGCTCGGCGACCCAGAGCCAGGCGCCGTCCGAGCCGCCATCCTTCACCAGCACGCCCCCGACTCGTACGGGGATCGCGGCCCGACTGCGTCCCGCGCTGCCCACCGACCGGGCTCGTGCGCTGATCCTGGCCGCCGTGCTTGGCGGGGTCGCGCTCTGGATGCGGCTGTGGCGGCTGTCCTACCCGCCGGACCTGATCTTCGACGAGGCCTACTACCCGGTCCATGCCAGGGACATGCTGGAACTCGGCTCGGAATACAACCGCGGCTATGACTACATCGTGCATCCGCCGCTGGGCAAATGGCTGATCGGACTGGGCGAGATCGTCTTCGGGGACACCCCACTGGGCTGGCGGGTGCCCTCGGCCATCGCCGGGACGATCTGCGTGCTGCTGCTGTTCTGGATCGCCCGCCGGATGACCGGCTCCAGCTACCTGGGTGCGATCGCGGGGCTGCTGTTGGCCAGCGACGCCTTTTCCTTCGTCCTTGGGCGGACCGGCCTGCTCGACATCTTCCTGCCGATGTTCGTGCTGGCGGGCCTGGCCGCTCTGCTGATCGACCGCGACCAGGTACGTACCCGGTTGGCCGTCATGCTCGAGTCCGGACCGCTGCCAGAGTCACCGCGGTTGGGGCTGCGCAGTTGGCGGATGACCGCCGGAATCCTGCTGGGTGCGGCCTGCGCGGTGAAGTGGAGCGGGATCTGGTTCGTCGCCGCGTTCGCCATCCTCTCGGTGCTGTGGGACCGCGGCGCTCTGCGCTCCGCGGGCGTTCGCCGTCCCACCCGCGTCGGGGTACGGCGGGTCCTGCCGGGCGCGCTTGGCGCTCTCGCGGCGCTGCCGATCGTGACCTACCTGGCCTCCTTCGCCGGCTGGTTCGCAAGTGAGAGTTCGCAGGGTCGACACTGGGCGGCGCAGAACCCAGACACCGCCTTTGGTTTCGTCCCCGACAGTCTGCGTTCGCTCTGGCATCAACATGCCCAGTGGCTGACCTTCCACAGCGGCCTGAGTTCAGATCACCCGTGGGAGTCCAACCCCTGGAGTTGGCTGGTGACGGGCCGGCCGATTCTGCTGTGGAACCCGCAGGGCATCACCGACGAGGCCGGTGGGCAGATCGTCCGGTACGAGCTGCTCGTGGGTACTCCGGTGCTGTGGTTCGCCTTTGTCCCCGCCGTGATCTGGCTGGCCTGGCTCTTGGTCTCCCGGTTGGACTGGCGAGCCGGCGTCGTCCTGGCCGGGATCGCCGCTGGTTGGCTCTCCTGGTTCATCAACCTCGAACGCACCATGTTCCTGTTCTACATGGCACCGGCCGTACCGTTCTTCATCCTTGCCGTCACGCTTACCCTCGGCTCCGTCCTTGGCCGCCAAGGTGATTCGGTGCTGCGCCGCCGGATCGGGCTGCTCGCCGTCAGCGTATACGTCGGCCTGGTGGTCCTGAACTTCATCTGGCTGCATCCCATCCTCGTCGGCAGCCCCCTGCCGGAAGTCGAATGGCGGGCCCGGATGATGTTCCGTTCGTGGTACTGAGGACAGACGTCGGTGAATGGAAGATCCTCGCTGCCGTCTCGGCGGGCGGGGTGCTGGGCGGAACGGCCCGATACGGCGTAGAGCAGCTCGTGCCCGTACGGCCTGACGGATTCCCTTGGGGCACATTCGCGGTCAACCTTGTCGGGGCGTTCCTACTGGGCTTCCTGCTCGTGCTGATCCTCGAGCTGTGGCCCGCACGGCGCTATCAGCGGCCGTTCCTTGCCATTGGATTCCTCGGCTCCTTCACGACCTTCAGCACCTGGATGCTGCAAGTCCACGAGCTGGCCGATGCCGATCGGATCGGGCTCGCTGCCACCTATCTCAGTGTCAGCCTCGTTGCCGGGCTCGCCCTCACCGCTCTTGGGCTGATGCTGGGACGGGCACTGTTGCCGCGCCACTCGACGCGCGGCGACCGCGGATGACCGTGCTGTTGTTGGTCGCCCTGGGCTCTGGGCTAGGTGCACCGGCCCGATATCTGCTCCACCGTTTCATCCAGCGTCGTCATCAACGGGTGCTGCCCTGGGGAACCTTGGCGGTCAACATCAGCGGTTCCCTGCTGCTCGGCCTGCTGCTCGGCAGTGCTGCCCGGTGGGGTCTGGATCAACGCGTGTTGGCAGCGGTCGGCACCGGGTTCCTGGGCTCGTACACCACGTTCTCGACCTTCACCTGGGAGACGGTGCGGCTGGTCGAGAATCGGGCCTACCTCGCCGCGATGGGCAATGTGGCGCTCAGCCTGGTCTCTGGGCTCGCTGCGGTCGCCGCTGGCATCGCCGTGGCACTGCACTGGTGAGCCGCGCTAGGTTCCCACGCCACCTTCGGTCAGGTGGGACTGGGAACCGCGCGTACCCGGTTGTTGCGGGCGTTGTGCTCGAGTTCGACCAGCCCCAGCGCTTCCAGCAGCGGCGGCAAGTAGACGCCCGAATCGACCTCGCAGCCCCTTCTTCAGCCCGTACCACCCGCCGACCGGATTTTCGGGATCTCGGCCCCACGCCTCGACCGATCCGGCCGGCGCCGGCTTCTGCTCGTCCGTACCGCTGATCGGCATCCAATCGCCGTGGGCGAGGAGCATCGCGTGCAGGTCCTCGATGGCTCGAAGGTCGTAGCGCAGCTGGGTTTTGCCCACCTGGCAGACCAGGACGGGCGGCTCGGCGGACTCATCGCGGTACATCTCGTACGCGCTCGTCCCGCTGGCCGTCTCGAGCCGCCACGGATCGTCCTTTGTGCCCTGCGCGGTGCCGGAATCAGTCATGGGCCCATGAAATCGCAACTCTGGCTCGACGGACGGCCGAAGCCGGTGCCCTTACCGGGGCGGCCATGGCACGCAGACACGCCGCCGGGCTCCGCACATTCCGGTGATCTTGACCTTTTGGTCGGTATGGGGCACCCGGGATCGGCGTGTCGCCACCATCAAGCTCACCGGGCAAGCAGCCGCGTTCCCGGTCAGTCGCCGATGGCGGCCAACACCTCGTCGAAGGCGCCGAGGGAGTGACCGCTGACAAAGGCGTCGACGTAGGGAAGCGCGGCAGCCATCCCGGCAGTGCTCGGGGTGAACTTTCCGGACTGCTTGCGCGGATTGACCCAGACGATCCGGTAGGCAAGTCGAGCCAGTCGAGACATCTCCCGCTCGAGCAGGTCGACAGACCCGCTTTCCCAGCCGTCGGACACGATCACCACGACGGCGCCGCGAGCCAGCCCCCGCCGGGCCCAGCCGTCGTTGAAGCGGCGCAGCGCCTCGCCGATCCGGGTTCCCCCGGACCAGTCAGGGGCGGCGGCCTCAGCCCGGCGTAGCGCCAACTCCGGCTGCGTCGCGGCCAGCGCCCGAGTCAGCCGGTGCAAGCGGGTGGCGAACACGAACGCCTCGGCACCGGTAGCCCGTACCGCCCCGTGCAACAGATACAGGTAGGCCCGGCCATAGGCCTCCATGGACCCCGAGACATCGGCCAGCAGGACCACCCGGCGGGGACGGATCCGCCGTACCCGCCGGATCTGCCGTACCGGGTCACCACCGGTCCGCTGTGCGGCCCGCAACGTCGCACGCAGGTCCAGCACAGAACCGTGCGGCGAGACGCGGGTACGGCGTCCGCGCCGCCGGGCCGGTGCCAGCACCAACAGAGCCATCAGCCTGCGCAGTTCCTCCAACTCGTCAGGCGTACACACGGCAAACGGTCTGTCCCGCAACCGCTCCCGATCGCTGATCGCGGCCAGGATGGCGTCCTGCTCCTGCTCCGGGTCGTCCTGTCGCTTGTCTGCGGCCGGGCCTGGACTGCTCGGCCGCGGTTCCGGACCGCTCCCCCCGCCTCGGCGCGGTGGAGGATCCACGGACGGTCGGTCGGGAGTGGCTGACTTCACATCGATCGGCGGGGCGTCCGGATTGCGGTTGGCATCGGAGGAGTCGGAAAAGCCTCGGAAGACTTCAGCGAAAATGCGGTCAAAGACCGGCAATTCAGCAAGCTCACCGACCAGGGTGACCCGTGCCCGCCAATACATCTCCTCGATCGTCCGCGGCGGGTCGAGGTGCAGTGCTGCCGCGAACCGTCCGCTGCGACCGGGTGAGACCGGCACTCCGGCAGCGTGCAGGAGGTAGCCGAAGCGTCCGGCCACCTCGGCGATGTCGACGCCTGCCGGACCGGGCAGGGGAACAGAAACAGCAGAGCCGGATCCCACAATCACCGGGACCGGACTCCGGACGCAATCCTGGCGGTTACCACGGAAACCACCAGGAGCGGGACCGTCGCAATCCTGGCGGTTACCACGGAAACCACCAGGAGTTGATCGGTCCTCGTCACCGGCATCCTCAGTCCGTGCCGGTCGCAACCCAGCCCAGACCACGTTCGGTCGCCAGGTCGACGTCCTCGCGGTACTTCAGCACCGAGCCGAGCGTCAACAAGGTGGAGTCCGGGGTCAGCATGCTGATCCCGAGCGCCTGGCAGACCGCCACCCAGCCGATCGCTTCGGCTACGCCCGGCGGCTTCTGCACGTCCAGCGAGCGAAGCCGCAGCGTCGCCGCACCGATCTGCTCGGCTAGATCGGTACGGGAGTCCGGCACCCGCCGACGGATGATCTCCACAGTCCGAGCAAGGCTGGGGAAATCGATCCAGTGGTAGAGGCAACGCCGCTTCAAGGCGTCGTGCAGATCCCGGGTCCGGTTGGACGTCAGCACCACGATCGGTGGATGCTCCGCACGTACGGTGCCGAGTTCCGGAATCGTGACCGTGGACTCGGCCAGCAGTTCGAGCAGGAACGCCTCGAACTCGTCATCGGCGCGGTCCACCTCGTCGATCAGCAGCACGGCGGGCCGCGGCCCGGGGTGCCGGATGGCAGCCAGTAGCGGGCGCTCGATGAGGTAGTCGACGCCGAAAAGGCTTGCTTCGGAGAGTTCCGAACCGCCGGCCTCGGCTCGTCGGATCGCCAACAGCTGCCGAGGATAGTTCCACTCATACAGCGCCTCGGCTGCCGTGATGCCCTCATAACACTGCAGCCGGACCAGTGGGGTGTCCAGAGCGCGGGCCAGCGCCTTGGCCGCCTCGGTCTTCCCTACCCCGGCCTCGCCCTCAAGCAGCACCGGCTGCGGCAGCCGTACCGCACAGAACAGGGCGGTGGCCAGGCCGAGATCGGTGAGATACCCGATCCCCTCGAGAGCTGCGGCCAGACCGTCGGTGTCCGGTGCCAGGACCGCCAGGGGGTTGTCGGCGCTGTTCTGGGTCACAGGCTCATCGAGCCGGCATCGTCTCTGCACCGTCGGCACCGAAGCCGGCAGGATCGGCGGCGAAGGCCCGCAGGCAGCCGCTGCCACAGAAGTAGTACCGGGTGCCGGCGTGTTCGAGATGCAACGAGGCGTCCACTGCCGCCACGGTCATCCCGCAGACCGGATCGCTGGCCTGCGATGCGACCGGTGGTGGGTGAGCGGCCACCGCGTCGGCCGACGGGTCGACCAAGGCGGTACGGCCGGTCGGCCGTGGACGACGCGCGACGATGTCGGCCAGGATTGACAGGGCGATCTCCTCGGGCGTGCGAGCCCCGATGTCCAGCCCGGCGGGTGTGTGTATGGCCGAACGACCGGGCGAAGCCAGCCGTGTGCCTGGCCCGGGTAAGGCGGTCACGGGCTGGTCGTCCAGGTCGAGGGAGGCCACCACCGCGGAACCGCGCTTGGGGCTGGCGACCAGCCCGATGTAGGGGACCTGCGCTGCCACAGCGGCGCGAAGCAGGTCGGCCTCGTCCCGCCCGTGCGAGGCCACCACGACCGCGGCGACGTCGTCGGGCAACGATCCTGAGTGCCGTACCAGCTCGTACCCCAGCGGTCGACCGATCGCCAACAAAGCGCGGGCGATCGGGGTGTCTCCCTCGACGACGACCAGCGGCGGAGGGCGGCGAGGTTCGAGGAAGATCTCCAAGGTCCCGCCAGACAGGCAGGGGTTGTGCACCGACAGGGTGCCGGCCCCCGACTCCGCCGGCTCGACCGGAGGCTCCGGGGTGATCCGCAGCAACAGCGAATCCCCGGAGTCCAGCAGGGCCAGCGACTGCGCCCGTACGGTCGATTCCGCGCAGTCGCCGCCGACGAAGCCCTCCATGCTCCCGTCCGGCAGAACGAGGGCCTGATCGCCGGGCTTGGCGCTGGTCGGCCGTTGCGCCAGCACCACCCGGGCGTGCACGTAGGGCACCCGCATCCGGGTGAGCTCCGCCGCGCGGTCAGCCACCCCGTCGACAGACGCGGTCACCGGCACCCCCGAGTGGTCGCTCGGCTCACCCGTACGAGCCGTTCCGCTGTAGGCATCAATCAAGCGTAGGTCGCCTCGATCGAGGTCTCACTCGTACGCGAGGTCGGTCCGAGCGGGCCTGCCCTGCATGGTCAACCACACCTGGGCCGGGGTCAGCGGCATGTCGGCGTGCAGCACGCCGTACGGCGAGAGCGCGTCGACCACCGCGTTCACCACCGCCGGCGGCGAGCCGACCGTCGCGGACTCCCCGACGCCCTTGACCCCGAGCGGGTGGTATGGGGACGGCGTCACGGTCATGCCGAGCTCGAAGGTCGGCACCTCCATCGAGGTTGGCAGCAGGTAGTCCATGAACGAACCGCCCAGGCAGTTGCCGTCGGTGTCGAAGGTGATCGCCTGCATCAGCGCCATCCCGATGCCGTCGGTCAGCCCGCCATGGACCTGGCCCTCCACGATCATCGGGTTGATCCGCGGCCCGCAGTCGTCCACTGCGATGAACCGGCGAACCTTGACCCCACCGGTGCCCTTGTCCACATCCACGACGCAGATGTAGGCCCCGAAGGGATAGGTAAGGTTCGGCGGGTTGTAGACAGCGCTAGCGTCCAAATGGCCTTCGACGCCTTCCGGCAATTCCAGGTTGGAGTGCGCCAGCAGCGCGATCTCGGCCATCGTCTTGCCCTGCTCCGGGTCGCCCTTGACCTGCCAGCGACCGTGCTCCCACTCGAGGTCGTCGACCGAGACCTCCAG